>CANNKR010000116.1 GCA_947504615.1 Gemmatimonadota bacterium
CATGCGCGCTTCGGCGCGCAAAGGATGACGGCGAGTGGCCCCAGCGGACGTACCGTTGGGGCCATGTCTTCTCCCAGGCTCCTTGACGTCTTGCGCGAGCGGCTGCCGCTGCGGCGCGCGAGCCCTCACGACGTGATCGACGGCATCCCCGTCAACTTCCGCTGGCGCAGCGATATCCGGCAATGAATATTCGACTGGCCGCCGCCGTTATGCGACGTCGTGGCACGGCATGGCAGTTTTGTAGTGGAATAGCGTGTTGCAAAATCATCGTTAGGCAGGTGTCTATGGACTCACGAAAGGGTTCTCTCTTCGCGCTTCTTCTAGTGACTAGCCTCGGCGTTCTCCTGGCGAAGCTGGCGCTGTCGCCGCTGTATCCGCGCTACACCGCCGCAGAATGTCGAGAGGCGTATGCTCGTGCGCGCACGATGGCAGACACGCACCGCGTTGACCTTCACCCCTACGACCCCGCACATCGCTCAGTCCCTCACCGCTGCGGTGAAGTCCGAGGTGCACGTCAGAACAGTCTCCTCACTGCCGTCCATCAGTAGCCTGCTGAAAGCGGGAAGTATTCTCGCGCTCCGAGACCCCGCCACCGCCTAACCGACCGTGGGTGCTGACGGCGCATCACGGGAATACGCCCGCAGCCGCATCTATAAGGGACAGGTCGTCATCCCTGAAGAGACTCGCACCCGCCTCGGGTTGCAGACCGGCGCGCAGGGCTCGCGTGACGCGACATATTGGGCACCGGCGACTATATATCGCATCGGTCAATCGAGAAATTTCACCGGGAGCACCTTGTCAGACGCACCGCACATCAAGGCAGCCTTTGAACGCGTTGCCGGGGCCATGGCGAAACGCCCGAATCTCGGACGCGGTACCGGAGTTTCAAAGATCCGTATCGACCGCGGGCTGCGATGCGAAATTCGCGAAGGGCCGTTCACGCTCGCCACCGACATGCCGGAGCAGGCCGGTGGCTCCGGCTCCGCCCCCACACCCGGCGTGTACGGACGCGCGGCGCTCGGCAGCTGCCTGGCCACGGGGTACATGATGTACGCGGCGAAGCTGGATGTGCCGTTCAACGGACTCGAGGTCCAGATCCACGCCGACTACGATGACGGCGCCCTCTTCGGCGTGGCCGACGTGCCCGCCGGGTACTCGGAGGTCCGGTACGTGGTCTCCGTCGACAGCGACGCGCCGGAAGCCGATATCCTGCGCGTGCTCGATGCGGCCGAAGCGCACAGCCCGTATCTCGACGTCTTCAGCCGGGCGCAGCGCTGTGTCCGCGAAGTGCGCATCAATGCCGCGGAGCCAACCGACCATGGATGAGCGCTTGCAACGCCGGGTGCAGCGGTATGGGTGGGACAAGTCCGCCGCGCAATACGAGGGATACTGGGAGCAGCAGCTGGCGCCGGCACTGGTCCGGCTGCGCGACCTCGCCAACTGCCAGCCCGGCGAGCGCGTGCTCGACGTGGCGTGCGGCACGGGGCTGGTGAGCTTTCCGGTGGCCGAGGACGTTGGCCCGAACGGCACTGTGCTCGGCGTCGACCTCTCGGAACGCATGATCGAGATCGTGCGAGCCGGCGCCGCCGAGCGCGGATTGGTACACACGCGTTTCGACCGCATGGACGCCGAGGAGCTGCGCGTCGACGATGGCTCGTATGACGTGGCCCTCTGTTCGCTCGGCCTGATGTACGTGCCGAACCCACGCCAAGCGCTGCGGGAGATGCATCGCGCACTCGCACCCGGCGCGCGCGCCGTGGTCTCGGTGTGGGGACAGCGTGACCGATGCGGCTGGGCCGAGATCTTTCCGATTGTCGACGCGCGCGTTGCGTCGGAGGTCTGCCCGATGTTCTACCGACTCGGCGGCGCTGAGGCCCTGGCGTGGGAAATGGAGGCGGCAGGGTTTACCGACGTGACGACAGAACGGATCGAGACGCGGTTGATCTACGTCTCTCCGGACGACGCGTGCGGTGCGGCCTTCGACGGCGGCCCCGTGGCGTTGGCCTACTCCCGGTTTGACGAACAGGTGAAGTCGGAAGTACGCGCCGAGTACCTGGCGTCGATCGACGCGTTCCGCGACGGCGACGGGTACGCGGTGCCGGGTGAGTTCGTGATTGGGGTTGGGCGCAAGAACTGACGTCGACTGACTCGGCGATGCGCACCTCACGCCGTCTGGGATAGGGAGATCGACCGCCGTCGGTCGCCGTCTTGCGGCTGATGCCATAGCGCTCGCACAGATCGCGCATGGTCAACTGCCCCCGCCGGTGATCGACGAGGAATTGGTGAAGCTGGTCCGTTGGGGAGAGCTCCGTCCATGGCATCGCCACCTCCTGTGACTGACCACGGCAGTGGTCGCGTAACCCAGGTAGCCGGTGGCGAGTGTTGCCCATGCTCCCGGTCTGGACCGCCTCGCGGGCTAACAAGCCGTTGCTGCGGCCGAACGCAGGGGTCTTTGCTAGCGGCCGCTCCGCGGCCGCATTCTATTAGAGCGTTCGCAGCACAACGCCATTCGTCAGACCGCGTTCCCAACTCTCGGAGGCCCCCCAATGAGTCGCGCAGCACGCAGTGTGTTCGTCTTCGGCCTGTACTTGATCGGTACGGCAGCGGTGCTCGCACTCGCACCGAACGTTCTTCTCGGACTGCTCGGCATAGAGCTGGCGACCGAACCGTGGATTCGCGTGCTTGGCGTCGTGGTCGGTGCGCTCGGGGCGTACTATATCGTCGCAGCACGTGCTGAACTTGATCCGTTCTTCCGCGCGTCCGTCTGGGCACGCGCCCTCGTACTCTTCGGGTTCTGCGGCCTGGCCGCGTTCGGCTGGGCGCCCGTGAAACTCATTGGCTTCGGCGTTCTCGACGCGCTCGGTGCGTTCTGGACGTGGACGAGCCTGCGGGCGCACCGCGACGCGGCCTAATCGCCCGTTGCTGCAGACGAACGCGAATATCACCGGCAGCGGCCGCTGCGCGCCCGCATTCGACTAGGGCGTTCGTAGCAGAAACCAAGCCGTTAGGTGGACCTGGGTGCCGTGCCGGTCACGAAGATTGAGAGAGAGGAGGGGCATGGTCGCAACGGACGGATCGGTAGCGGGAGCCTTCGGCGCAGCGTTGGTCGGAACTTGGGAGCTCGTTCTCCGCGAAGATCGGACGGGCGCGGGAGCGTTGCATCCGGAGCCGACTCTTGGCGCGACACCGACTGGGCTTCTCGTGTACGACGCCGGGGGACATTTCTGCGCGCAGTTTATGAGGCGGGACCGCATCGCGGGCGCAACGGTGGCCGGCGCTTCGTTGCCCGCTGGGCGCAATAACAGCCGCGCGATTGACGGATACGACGCATACTTCGGCCGATACACGGTGGAGGAGCTCACGCACACCGTCACTCAGACCCTTGATGGCGCACTGGCCATGGAGAACGTCGGCATCGTGGTCACTCGTCGCATGGAAATAGTCGGCGATGAGCTGACGCTACGCCTTCCGACGACTGCGGCAGATGGTACCGAGGTCGTGCGCACCCTGAAATGGCGACGAGTAGCGTGAGGTACCCGAAGCCCGGAACCGACACCGCCGCGGACGGCGAAAGTGCGGGCGCTCCTCATGAGGCAAGCCATCCGATGCTGGCCACCTGACCCGCGTAGGTGCTGACGGCGCACTAGGGAATGCGCCGCAGCACAACGCCTTCGTTAGGATGCGCCGGACGGCACGCACACGATGATGGTCGATGGCACCAACCGAAACTGCGGCGACGCCGGCGGTCGTCGGGTTTGCTTAGATACTGACGCGCCCCTGCCCGCCCCGCGCACCCGCTAGTTTTTGGGCACCACCCAGACCGCTTCGCGGTCCGTTGCCCAGTCTTCGTCCCGCGTCGCGTGACCATTCTCTCTGTTTCGAACGTCGGCGTCTCGTTTGGCGCGACCGAACTCTTCACGAACATCACCTTCACCGTCGCCGAGGGCGAGCGGTGGGGGATCATTGGCCGCAACGGCGCCGGCAAGACGTCGATCTTCAACGTCATCACGGGCGATCTCATACCCACCGTGGGCAGTGTGGCGCGAAAGCCGGGGCTCCGGCACGCCCTGCTCGACCAGCACCGGGCCTTCGAGGGCGCCACCACGGTGTGGGAGGCGGGCGCCGCCGCGTGGCGCGAGGTCGTGGCGCTCGAACAGCTCATCGCCACCCTGGCCATCGACATGGGGGAGCTGGGCGACAAGGTCACCGACGACTTCCTGGAACGGTTCGGACACCATCAGGAGCGGTTCGCCGATCTGGGCGGCTACATCTACCACGCCCGCGTGGACGCGGTGCTCCAAGGCCTTGGCTTTGACGCCGAAGAATCAAAAACTCGGCTCATCTCGACCCTCTCCGGCGGTGAGCGGGGGCGCGTGGGCCTGGCCGCACAACTCATCGCCCCGGCCGACCTGTTGCTGCTCGACGAACCGACCAATCACCTCGACCTCGACACCACCAGCTGGCTGCAGGAGTGGCTCAGCGAGGCCGACGAAACGGTGATTGTGGTGTCGCACGACCGGGCGTTCATGGACGCGGTCTGCACCAACATCCTGCACGTCGAGGCGAAGTCGAGCGAAGCGTACAAGGGGAACTACAGCCAGTTTGTGCCGCAGCGCGCCGAGCGACGGCTCACGCGCGAGCGCGCACTGGAAAAGCAGCGCGCCTACGTGAAGAAGGAAGAAGAGTACATTCGCCGCAATCTGGCGGGCGTGAACTCGTTTCAGGCCAAGGGCAAGCGCAAACGGTTGGAACGCCTGCCGCGCCTGGCGCCGCCCCCCGGCGATCCGGCCGCGATGTCGCTGCGCTTCGACGTGAACGAGCGCGGTGGCGATCAGGTGACGGCCATCACGGATCTGCGCGTCGAGGTGCCGGGGCGCGTGCTGGTGGACGGCTTCACCGCGGTGCTGCGGCGCAATGACTTTGTCGCGCTCGTGGGCCCCAACGGCGCGGGAAAGACGTCATTCATCGCCACCATCCTCGGCGATCGTGCGCCGGCCGCTGGCGAGGCGCGCGTGGGCGGCTCCATTACGCCGGCGTGGTTTCGGCAGGATCTGTCGGACCTGCCGCTGCGCAAGTCGCTCTTCGACGTCATCCAGGAGCAGCGTCCGCTCTGGAGCCGCGGCAGCGTGCACAACCACCTGGGCGCGTTTGGGTTCAGCGGCGACGAGGTGCTGCGCGAAATCAGCTCGCTCAGCGGCGGCGAACGGGCCCGCGTGGCGCTGGCGCTCATGACCCTGGCGAACGCGAATCTTCTGGTGCTCGACGAGCCGACCAACCACCTGGACGTCGAGAACATCGAGGTCCTCGAAGACGCGCTCGAGGAGTACGAAGGCACCGTGTTGCTGGTGAGTCACGACCGCGCGTTCTTGCGCGAGGTCGCCACGCGCGTGTGGGCCTTCGACGGCACGCAGCTCGTGGACTTCGACGGCCCGTTCGCCGAGTGGGAAGAGGATCGCGCGCGGCGTGCGGCGAAGGCGCGGTGAGCGCGCCAGCTCACCGCTTCGGCAGCCGGCTCCTCCCCCAGAATCCGTTGGGTGTCTCCGTCAGTTTCTCGAGTCCCGTGCGCTTGAGCGCCGCGTCGGCTTCGCGCTGCGCAAAGGTCAGCACGCGCTCCTCGTTCACCGACAGCACCCGGCGGTCGCGCATCAGCACGCGGCCGTTCACCAACACCGTGCTGACGTCGTTGCCGTTGGCGAAATACGCAATGCGATAGAGCGGCATGTTCATCGGCACCATGTGCGGCCGAAAGACATCGACGAGAATGATGTCGGCCTTCTTGCCGGGCTCGAGCGATCCGATGTCCTGGTCCATGCCCAGCGCGCGGGCCGCGTCGATGGTGACCATCTCCAGCACCTTGCCGGCCGGCAGCACGCTGGGATCGCGCAGCGCGGCGCGGTGATAGCGCATGGCCTGGAACATGTGGCGGAACATGTCGTAGCTGCGGTCGGGTGCCACGCCATCGGAGCCCAGCATGACGGTGACACCGGCGTCAAGCAGCTCAACCAGCCGGAACGGCTCGCGCATCGCGGCGTTCGCGCTGGGGTTGTGCACAATCTTCGTGCCCGTCTTCGCGACAATGGCAATCTCTTCGTCGGTCATGCCCGTGGCGTGCGACAACAGCACGTCGGGGCCGAGGATTCCCAACTGCTCGTGCGCCCACTTGATCGTGCCGCGCGAGTGGCCGTCCTGCGTGAAGAGGAGCCCGTACCGCTTGGACAGTGCGCGCGCGGCCAGCGCCTGCGCCTTGATCTCCGCGTCCGGTGCGCCGGCAGCTCCCGGCGTCTCGGGATGATGCGTGGGAGACATCACGGCCAGATGCAACCGCCCGGACGCGGCGCCGTTCCACCGCTTGATGAGCGTCTCCGACACCTCGAGCTGCCGGTCGAACGTCACCGATACTTCGCGTGACGTGGCTCCGGTCCAATCGACATATGTCCGTGGAAACGGCGGCCGTCGCGGCCCCACGGCGAGAATGAAGCGAATGCCCACGGTGTCCATGGCGGCGAGATAGGCGTCGCCGTACTTGGGGTCGTCGGTGCGCACCACCATGTCGCCGCCGCCGAAGTAGCTCAGCGCCGTGGTCACGCCAAACCGCACACGCTCGACGCCAGTGAGCAGCGCCTCGGCGCGCCAGAAGTCCACCGTGGAGCCGCGTGCATAGATGGCCTCGGTGGCGCCGTACCACTCATCGGTATCCATGCCGAGTGACTTCACGAGGCCGTGCCCGGCGTGCCCGTGGCCGTCGATGAGGCCGGGCATCACCACCTTGCGGTAGGCGTCAATCGTCTGCCGCGCGGTGAAACGGGCGGCCAACTCGCGCGAGGTCCCCACCGCGATAATCCGGTCGCCGCGAATCGCCACGGCGCCATCTTCGAGGACACGTCGTCCGGCATCCATCGTGATCACCGTGCCATGGGTGATCAGGATATCCGCGGTCTCTCGCATCGCGGGACGATCGATCGTCGGCGACGCCAGGCCGAGGCACGTCAGCGCGGAACACAGGACAGTGAGTGTCATGGGGATGAATGGGAGGGAACGGGAGGAAGCGCGCGCGTGGCCGCATGAAAAGGTACGACGATTGCCCCGGCCTCGGCCAACGCCGGGCTCTTCCGGGGATGGCTCGCCGCGGGCCGATGTGCGATCATTCCCTTCCCCCCATGGACAACGCCCTCCTCCACGCGTTCACGCAGGCCCTCGCCGATCGCTATGCGATCGAGCGCGAGCTTGGCCGCGGCGGTATGGCGACCGTCTTTCTCGCGCGGGATATCAAGCACGATCGCCGTGTCGCCATCAAGGTGCTCGAGCCCGAGCTGGGCGCCGTCCTCGGCCACGAGCGGTTCCAGGCGGAAATCAAGGTCACCGCCACGCTGCAGCACCCCAACCTGCTCCCGCTGTTCGACAGCGGCGAAGCGGCCGGGCAGTTGTTCTACGTCATGCCGTACGTCCAGGGCGAAACACTGCGCGCGCGGCTCGAGCGCGAGCGGCAGTTGCCGGTGGACGAGGCGCTTCGGATGGTCACGGCGATTGCCGGCGCCCTCGACTACGCCCATGCGCACGGCGTCATCCATCGCGACCTGAAGCCTGAGAATATCCTGCTGCAGGCCGGCCAGCCGGTGGTGGCGGACTTTGGCATCGCATTGGCGGTGAGCAACGCGGGCGGCGCGCGCGTCACACAGACCGGCCTGTCACTCGGCACCCCGCAGTACATGTCGCCCGAGCAGGCCACGGGCGAGCGACAGATCGATGCACGCTCGGATCAGTTTTCGCTGGCGGCGGTCGCCTACGAACTGCTCGTCGGAGAGCCGCCGCACACGGGCGGAACGGCGCAGATCATCCTGGCGCGGTTGATGACGGAGGTGCCACGGCCGGTACACGCGACACGTGCCAGCGTGCCGGCGCACGTGAGCGCGGCCATTGCCAGGGCCCTGTCGAAGGCGCCGGCCGATCGCTTTGCCAGCACGCACGCATTCGCCGATGCGCTCGCGGCTCCGGCGCGGAACGCCGGGACGGTCCGAGGCACCAGGGTATTTCGGGCTGCGCTCATCGCAGGGACGGTGGCCCTGTTCATCGGGGGCGCCTGGCTGTGGCGCGGTCGGCTGGGCGCCGCCCCAATGGACGGAGCGGCCGTGTTGATCGCGCCGACGGGCACCGGAGGAAGTGCCGACCTGACGACGGTGGCGGCGTCGGTGGACGATGCCATCACGCAGCAGCTTGCGATGCTTGCCTGGCCCAAGGCACGGACTGCGGCAAACACGCCGGCCACGGACGCTGCTGCCGCGGCGGCCGCGCGGAAGCTGGGCGCACCGACGGTGGCCATCGCGTCGCTGCTTCCCACTGCCGATGGCCCCCAGCTGCGCCTTCGCCTCATTGACGCGGCGAGCGGCGCCATCGTGCGCCAACTGCCCACGATCGCACTCGGTCACTCGCCGTCACCCGACGAGCTGCGGCGTGCGGTGGAACCTCTCGTGGTTGGCATCGGGTACCTGACCAGTCCGCATCTCGGCGTCGTCACCCTGCCCGCGGGGCCGCTGCCGACGCTCGAGACATTCCGCGTGGTGGTGGATGCCATTGCGTCGTTCAGCACCGACGTTCCCACCGCCGATGCCCGTGTCCGCACGGTGGAAACGCTGCGCCGCGCGGTGAATACGGACAGCACCTTTCTGCAGGCCAAACTCTGGCTCGGCTTTCTCTACGGCTGGGGTTCGTACATTTCACGGTTTCCCGGCGGACCCGAGCGTGCGGACACCGTGGACCGATGGGTGGAGGAATCCCGTCGTCGCGGATCGCCGTATGAAGTGGCGCTGGCCGAGGTGGCCAAGTCCACCTACAACGAAATCGGCGATGCCGGCCTGGAGTCGATTCGGCGGCTGCTCGCCCTGCATCCCACGTCGCCGCTGCAGCGGGTCTTTCCATCCATGCTGCTCGAGTTGAACCGCCCACACGAAGCGCTCAGGCAGTACTACGCCATTGGGTCACGCCTGCCCGTCGGCGACAGCGCCGACATGCCGCGGCAAGCCGCGTTCTGGTCGGGGGTGAGCGATGCGTGGCACTACGTGGGACGATACGATTCGTCGCTGGTTGTCATACGGCGCGCGCGCGACATGCGCCGCGGCGACATGACACTCCTCACGCTGGAACTGCAGGCGCTGGCGGCGCTGGGGCAGATGGATGCGTTGCGAACGACGCTTGGCGAAGTGGGATCAGCGGCAGGCAATGGCGCGCTGTTCGGGTTTGCCGGGAACGCCTACCTGACGGTTGCAAACGAGCTGCTGGCGCACGGCCATCCGGCGGAGGCGCGTGAGGTTGCCACCAAGGGCTTGCGCTGGTTCGAGCAGAACAATCAGGAAGTGACGCGCGTGGTGCATTTTGCGGTGCGCAAGGCACTCGTCCTGATGATGCTTGACCGTCGGGCGGACGCCGAGCATGAAATGCGTGCGGCCATCGCCATCGACACCAGCGATGTGCGTCCCCATGGCATGCTGGGTCGCCTCTACGCCATGCAGGGACGGACGGCCGCCATGAACGCGGAACTCGCGTGGCTGGCGGCACGTCCCGCCGAGCGGTTGCAGGGTGCGCCCACCTACGAACGAGCCGCGATCACGGTGCATCTCGGCCGCGACCACTGGGACGAGGCGCTGTCGCTGCTTGAGCTGTCGCTGCGCCAAGGCCAGGGATACGGCATTCGTCGGCGCCTGCATTTCTTTCAGGATTGGCTGCCGCTCCGGGACTACCCCCCGTTCAAGCGGATCGTGACCCCAAACGGCTAGCCGCGATGAACGTCGCGCGCTCAAGGACGAGGTCTTCCTGCGCCTGAACTCCTCGCGTCGTTACGGATTGCGGCCTTGCTCGCGCTGCTCGCTGGCCACAATTTGTTGACGGGTCTCGCTGCCACACGCGAACGTCAGGTGGACATTTGATCGGAGCAAGATGACGGCGTCAGTCTTTGTCGGCGTGAGCGTCGACGGCTTTATCGCTCGTGTAAATGGCGAGCTGGACTTTCTGGATGCAGGCGGCAATGAACCCCACGGGTACGAGGAGTTCATTGCAACGGTGGACACCATCCTCATGGGTCGAAAGACCTTCGAGATTGTCCTCGGCTTTGGCGTCTGGCCGTATGGCGCAAAGCCCGTCGTGGTCCTGAGTACTCGGAGCCTGGATCTGTCCACCGCCATCAGCCGGGGCGGCCGAATCGAGCAGATGGCTGGGGCGCCGGCCGACATCCTTGCGGCACTGTCAGCCCGCGGAGTGCAGCATGTGTATGTCGATGGCGGTGCTACGATCCAGGGTTTCCTTCGGGCAGGCCTGATTGCACGCGTGATCATCACACGTGTTCCGGTGCTTATCGGGAGCGGGATTTCTCTTTTCGGGACGCTGATCAAGGATGTCCCACTTCGTCACGTCTCGACCAAGGTCTTTCGCAGTGGCCTGGTGCAAACCGAGTATGAGGTGCCGCCTGACCTGGTGTTGAACCCGACGGGCGCTGACGCGCCC
>CANNKR010000117.1 GCA_947504615.1 Gemmatimonadota bacterium
GCCCCCTCGGGCATTAATCGTTCGTACAGGACGTCGGACACTATCTCATTCCTCAACAAGTTGGCTGGATGATATCTGCCGCGTCATCAGGGCTGCCGCAAGTCGTCGTGCGCCGGTGGCTTGCCCGACGGCGCCTCATCACCCATCCTCCCCGGATGCGATCCCGTCTCCTGTTTTTCGCGCTCGGCGCGACCGTCTTCGCCGGCGTAGCCGGTGCCCAGCAGCCCGCGCCGCAACTCGGCGACGCCCTCCCGATGGACTCTGCCGTCGTGCGGGGCACCCTGCCCAACGGACTGCGCTATTTCATCCGCAGAAACGAGAAGCCGCAGAAACGCGCCGAGTTGCGACTCGTCGTCGGCGCCGGCTCGATTCTCGAAGACGACGACCAGCGGGGGCTCGCGCACTTCGTCGAGCACATGGCGTTCAACGGCACGAGGCGTTTCCCGAAGCAGGCCATCGTCTCGTTTCTCGAAAAATCCGGCATGCGGTTTGGCGCCGACCTCAACGCGTACACCAGCTTTGACGAGACGGTGTACATGCTGCAGATCCCCACCGACACGGCGGCGCTGCTGAACACGGCGCTCGACGTGCTGCAGGACTGGGCGTCTGTCGTGTCGTTCGACTCCGCCGAGTTCGCCAAGGAGCGCGGCGTGGTGGTCGAAGAGTGGCGGACCGGGCGCGGCGCGGCACAACGCATCAGCGACAAGCAACTCGCCGTGCGATTCAAGGGGTCGCGCTACGCCAACCGGCTTCCCATCGGCAGCAAGGAAAGCCTCGACGCCTCCACGCACGCCGCCATCACGCGGTTCTATCGCGACTGGTACCGCCCCAACCTCATGGCGGTCATCGCCGTCGGAGACTTCGACCCCGCCGAGATGGAACGTTCCATCAAGGCACGTTTTGGCCAGCTCACGAACCCCGCCAAGGCCAGGGCGCGTGTGGTCTACGGCGTCCCCGACCACGCCGAGACGCGCCTGTCCGTGGCGTCCGACAAGGAACTGCCGCAGAGCATCGCCCAGGTGGCGTGGCTGCTCCCGAACCGCGAGCGCGGCACCGTGCGCTCGTGGCGCGAGTCGCTCGTCGCCAGCATGTACACGGGGCTCGTCGGCCAGCGCCTGGGGGAGCTGTCGCAGCGCGCCACCACCCCGTTCGCGTTCGCGTTCGTCGGTAATGGATCGCTGCTTCCAACGCGTGATGTGTTTCAGGCGGCCGCCATCGTGAAGGACGGCAAGTTCACCGACGCCCTGTCGGCCACACTCGTCGAAGTGGAGCGCGCCAACCGCTTCGGCTTCACCACGACGGAGTTCGAGCGCCAGAAGACGAGCCTTGTCCGATCGCTCGAACGCGGTGTCGCCGAGGCGTCGAAGACCGACTCCAAGGCGTACGCCAACCAGTTCGTGCAGCACGTCCTGACGCAGGCCAATCTGGCAAGCCCCGGGCAGGTGCAGCGTCTCGCCACCGCCATCCTGCCAGGGATCACGCTGGCCGAAGTGAACGGCGCAGCGCGCGCGTGGATGCCCACGGGGAACCGCACCATCCTGGTCGCCGCTCCCGCCCGCCCCGACGTGGTGCTCCCCACCGACTCGGCGCTGCTCGCGGTCTTCGCTCGGGCACGAGCCGAGGCGCAGGTGGCCTATGTCGACTCGGCCGCAGACCAGCCGCTGGTGGCGCGCCCACCGGTGCCGGGCAAGGTGGCAAAGACGACGACCATCGCCGACCTCGGCATCACCGAGTGGACGCTGTCCAACGGCATTCGCGTACTGCTGAAGCCCACCGACTTCAAGAACGACCAGGTGCTGCTGAGCGGACGGCGTCCGGGCGGCTTTTCCCTGCTCGGCGACAAGGACCACGACGTCGCGATGCTTTCGGACTACGTGCTCGGCGGTGCGGGCAACTTCAGTGACAACCAGTTGCGACGCATGCTCAACGGCAAGGTGGCCAACGCCAGCGTGTCGGTGGAGGAGAACGGCGAGTCGGCGTACGGATCGGCATCGCCCAAGGACCTGCCCACGATGTTCCAGCTGCTGTGGCTCAACGCCACGGCGCCACGCCTGGACACGGCGCTCTTTTCGGCGGGCCGTTCGATGATGAAGGCCGCCATGCAGAACAGCCGCAACACCCCCGGCCAGGCGTTTGGCGACACGATTGCCGTGGTGATGGCCAACTACCATCCGCGCTTCCGGCTCTTCCAGCCCGAACAGCTCGACTCGCTCGACGTGCCGCGCGCCTTCCAGCTGTACACGGCGCGCCTGGCCGACTTCAGCGGCTTCACGTTCTACGTCGTCGGCAACTTCACGCTCGACGGCATCAAGCCGCTGGTGGAGCAATACCTGGGATCCCTTCCCGCGTCGGGGAAGCCCACGACGTTCGTCGACCGCGGCATCCGTCCGCCCAAGGGCGTGGCCACGCGCGTGGTGCGCAAGGGCACCGACCAGAAGGCCCAGTCGCAGATCACCTTCCACGGCGACTTCGCGTACTCGTGGGAGAACCGCCTGGAGCTCGGCGCCCTGCGCCAGCTCCTCGACATGCGGCTGCGCGAGGCGCTGCGCGAGGACAAGAGCGGCACGTACGGCGTGGGGGTCAGCGGCGAGGGGAACAGCATTCCCTACCAGCGCTACAGCATCACCCTGAGCTTCGGCTCGTCGCCCGACCGCGTGGAGGAACTGGTGGCCGCCGCGTTCGCCGTCATCGACTCGGTGAAGCGCACCGGGCCGACGGCCGACGAGATGGCGAAGATCCGGGAGACGGTCATCCGGTCGCACGAGACCGGGCTGCGCGAGAACACGGCCTGGCTGGGCTGGATGAGCGACCACGACGAAGACGGCCGCGACCAGCACGCGACCGTCCAGTATCCCTCACTCGTGCAGAAGTTGACCGCCGAGCAGATACGCTCGGCGGCCATCCGTTATCTCGACGCCGGCCAGTTCGCGCGCTTCACGCTGCTTCCCGAGGAGCCGCGCAAGGTGACGCCGTAAGGCAGCCTCAGGACGTCGGCAACTCCGGCACCTTGTTGTCGCCCGGGGGAGCCACGTAGCGCAGCGACTCTACCGGAATGCCCCCGACGAAGTGCTCGGCGACGATTCGTGCGGCGTCTTCGGGCTGCACGTTGGCGTACCAGACGTCCTCGGGATAGACCACGACCATCGGGCCGTGGCCGCATTGTCCCAGGCAGCCGGCGCCGTTCATGCGCACGCTGCCCTTGAGGCCCGCCTCGACGACGGCGGTGCGTAGTGCGCTGAAGACGTCCTTGGAGTTCTGCGTCGGGCAGGTCTTGCCGGAGGTGCAGACGAAAACGTGTCGTTCGTATTGTCCCATACCGCAAGTTAGCAGGGGGCGACGGGGCGGGGCGACCCGATGCGCCGCCGCCCGTGCCGCGCTAGCTTCGGCGGATGCCGACGCCTCAGGATTTCTTCGATATCGACATTCGCGTCGGGACAGTGCTGCGCGCCGAGACGTTCGAGCGCGCGGTGAAGCCGTCGATTCGCCTGGAGATCGACTTTGGCCCCGAACTGGGCATCAAGCGGTCGAGCGCCCAGCTGACGGTGCACTACACCCCCGAACTGCTCGTCGGCCGCCAGGTGGTGGCGGTCACGAACATCGGCACGCGCAACATTGCCGGCTTCACGAGCGAGGTCCTGGTGCTCGGTGCGATGCCAGACCCCGCCGAGGTGGTGCTGCTGGCTCCGGGCCATCCCGTGGCCAACGGCGTGCGCATCGGTTGACGCTGGGCCCTGCATACCCTTCAGTTTCCACTGCGGCATTCCCGGGTTCGCGGCTGTCCGCGGATCGTCCGACGACTTTCAGGAGCCTCCCGATGCTGCACCGCCTGCTGGCCCTTGCCCTCGTGACCGCCCCGTTTTCCATCGGGGCGCAACTGGCCGTCACGCACGCCAACGTGGTCGACGTCGGCACCGGCGCGATCATACGCAACGCCACGATCGTCGTGCAGGGACGCACCATTGCCTCGATCACCGCGGGAGGTGCCGTGCCCGCCGGCGCACGGGTGATCGACGCCGCGGGACGCTTCGTCACGCCGGGTCTCATCGACGCGCACACGCACGTTGCCACACTGGCCAACGCGCGCCGCGCGCTGGAGAGCGGCGTGACGACGGTGCGCAGCGCCAGTACGCCGCACTACGAGGACGTTGCGTTCCGCGAACTGGTGCGGACCGGCGTGCTGGCCGGCCCCGACATGGTCGCCGCAGGAGTCTTCGTGACCCCTGACCTCGGCGAGACGATGCTCGCGGATCCACGACTGGGGCGGTACATCGACGGCGTGCTCACCCCTGAGGCGCTGCGCGGCGTGGTGCGCGTCAACCTCGACCACGCCGTGGACGTCATCAAGACGCGCGGCAGCGAGCGGGCCGGCCTGCCCAATACCGATCCGCGCAAGCAGACGTTCACCGAGGCGGAACTGCGGGCGGTCGTGGAGGAGGCGGCCACGGCGCACGTGCCGGTGATGGTGCACGCCCACGGCGACGAAGGGGCGTATGCGGCTGTCGCGGCCGGCGCGAAGTCCATTGAGCACGGCACGTTCCTGTCCGACAGCACCCTGCGCCTGATGAAGGCCAAGGGGACCTATCTGGTCCCGACGCTGACGACGCTGTACGACCTTGGCGCACCCGGCGGCGACTACGATGACCCGGTCCTCACGCTCCGGGCGCAGTTCATGATTCCGCGCGCCAGCCAGACCATTCGGGCGGCGCACGCGCTCGGCGTGCCAATCGCCACCGGCGTCGACACCGATTATCGCGCCGCGTCGCTGAGCCGGGTCAGTCACGAGGTGCTGCACTTCACGGAGCTTGGGTTCACGCCGCTGGATGCGCTGCGCGCGGCCACGACCGTGGCCGCGGAGCTGCTGGGCCTCTCGGCACGCACCGGCCGTCTCGCCCCGGGGCTCGACGCCGACTTCATTGTGATGGAAGGCAATCCGCTGGATGATCCCCGGGCGCTACAGGACGTGCTGGTGGTGATCAGCAACGGGAAGGTCGCGCTCAATCGGCTGCCATTCGGCAAGGGCAACTGAGCACGGCCTGCGGTATCCCACGACGCGTGTACTAGGTTTTCCGGCACCACCGCAGACCCGAGGAGTTCAACGTGACTGACGTTCGCGCCGACAATCGTGTGGCTATCCAGTGGGCCGGCGAACACCGGTTCGACGCCGGGCGGCCCGGCGGCCCGCAGGTACGCATCGACGCGTCGGCGCAGACCGGGCCCGGCCCGGTGGACGCCCTGTTGATCGGCCTCGGCTGCTGCACGGGGGTGGATGTGGTGGACATCCTCGCCAAGCGACGCACGCCGGTGGCCAAGCTCGGCATCGAAGTGCAGGGCGAGCGGCGCCCAGAGGTGCCGCGCAAGGTGATGAAGGCGCACCTCGTCTTTCACATCGATGGGGAAGGGATCGAGCGCGAGCATGCGGAGCGCGCGGTGGAGCTCGCGGTCAGCAAGTATTGCAGCGTGCGGGACTCGCTCGACCCGGCAACACCGGTGACCTGGTCGGTGGTGCTGAACGGCGCCTGAATCCCACCTGGCCCCCCGCCACGTATAGAGGCCCGTGCCCACCGACTTTTCGCTCTTTCTGCCGCTCGGGTTCCGGCACATCGCCGACCTGCGCTCCGCAGATCATATCCTCTTTGTCGCCGCGCTGACGGCTGCGTATGCGCCCCGGGACTGGGTGCGCATTGCGTGGCTGGTCACCGCGTTCACGGTGGGGCACTCCGTGTCGCTGGCGCTGGCAACCTTAGACATCGTCCGCGTACCATCGCGGGCGGTGGAGATCGCCATTGCACTGACGATCATCGTGACCGCGCTGGTCGCCATCCACGACCAGCATCGGCAGTCGGCGGCTCCGCCGGCCTTTGCCAATCGTTACCTCGCGGCCGGCGCCTTCGGGCTGATCCACGGCCTCGGGTTTTCCAACTATCTCCGCGCGCTGCTGGGCGGGGAGGGTGACCTGGTGGTGCCGCTGATCGCGTTCAACGTCGGCCTCGAACTGGGGCAGTTGTTGATCGTGACGGCTGTGCTCGTGGCCGGGGTCGCGATGGAACGCGGCCTGCGGTGGCCGCGGCGTGACTGGGTGCTGGTGTTGTCCGGTGCGACTGCCGGCGTCGGGATCACTATGCTCATCACGCGGATGCTCGACACCGGTTCGTAGGCTATTCTTTTGTTCTTCCTCCATGAATGGGAGTCATCCACCATGCGTCTCACTCGCAGTCTGCTTCTTGGCGTTGTCGCGCTGCAGTCGGTTGCCGCTCAGGCGTCGGCGCAGGTCTGGCTGAACGCCGACACGTCCAAGAAGGTCAACCAGTCCAACTTCCGCGCGCTGGAAGACTGGCCAGCGGCTGGCGAGGCGCGCCGGGGCTCGGGCGCGCCGGGTGCCAAGTACTGGCAGCAGCAGGTGGACTACGTCATCAAGGTGGCACTCGACTCGACGACGCACCGCCTGAGCGGCAGCGAGCGGGTGACCTACCACAACAACTCGCCCGACAAGCTGGCGTACCTCTGGTTCCAGCTCGATCAGAACATCGAGAAGTCCGACTCGCGCGCCAACGCCATGCGTGGCGCGCTGCCCAAGCAGGTCTCGACGCGGATGCGCCGTTTCCTCATAGGCGAAGATGGCGGCTACACGCTGTCCCGGGTGCAGCTGGTCGACGCGCAAGGCAAGAAGACGGATGCGCGCTACTCGATCAACGGCACCGAACTGCGGATTGACCTCGCGGCCCCGCTCAACCCCGCGCAGAGCGTCGTCGTGGACATCGACTGGTCGCACGAAGTCCCCGAGGGCGGCAACAACGGCCGCGGCCAGAAGGAAAAGCTCAAGGACGGGTGGGAGTACCTGAACGCGCAGTGGTTCCCGCGCGCGGCCGTGTACGACGACGTCAACGGCTGGCAGACGAACCAGTTCCTCGGCATGGGCGAGTTCTACCTCGAATTCGGCAATTACGACGTCAGCATCACCGTGCCGCGCGACCACATCGTGCGCTCCACGGGCGTGCTGCAGAACCCCGCGCAGGTGCTCACGGCCACACAGCGCGCGCGCCTGCAGCAGGCGTTCGTCGCCGACACGCCGGTGTACATCATTCGTCCTGAAGAGATCGCCACGCCGGCCATCCGCCCGGCAGGCACGGGCACGCTGACCTGGCGGTTCACCGCACAGAACGTGCGCGATTTCTCGTGGGCCTCGTCGCGCGGCTTCGCGTGGGATGCCATGGGCTACCGGTATTCCAAGGGCGGACGCCTCATCGAGCTCCACTCGGTGTATCCGCGCGAAGCAATGCCGGTGTGGAACAAGATCAGCACCAAGGCCATCGCGCAGACGATGACGACCTATGGGCGCATGGCCTTCGAATATCCGTACCCGCAGGCCTCCAACGTGCACGGCGCCGTGGGCGGCATGGAGTACCCGATGATCGCCTTCTGCGGCGCCCGCCCGGGCCCTGACGGCAAGTACGACAAGTCGCTGGAATATTCATTGGCCGCGGTGACCATCCACGAGGTGGGGCACAACTGGTTCCCGATGATCGTGGCGTCCGACGAACGGAAGTGGACGTGGATGGACGAGGGGCTGAACTCGTTCCTCGAGCACTACGGCTCGCTCGAGTTCGACAAGGCGTGGCCCAAGGGGCGCCTGCCCGGCATGGCGACCAACATCGTGGGCTACATGAAGACGAAGAACTCGGTGCCGATCATGGCCGAGTCCGAAGTCAATCTCCGCAACACCTTCGGGGCCAATGGCTACACCAAGCCCGCAAGCGGACTGGTGATGCTGCGCGAGAAGATTGCCGGCTCCGAGGCGTTCGACAAGGCATTCCGCGGCTACAGCCAGCGCTGGATGTTCAAGAAGCCGCAGCCCGCGGACTTCTTCCGGTCCATGGAAGACGGCCTGGGCGAGCAGCTCAACTGGTTCTGGCGCGGCTGGTTCTACACGACGTACGCCAACGACCAGGCGCTGACGACGGTGGAGCGACAGGACGCCAAGGAACTCGTCGGCAACGAGTCGAAGGGAACGAACTACTACCGGTTCACCATCGACCAGAAGGGCGGCCTGGTGATGCCGGTGGAAATGGAGGTGGTGTTCGCCGACGGCACCACGCAGCGCGTTGCGCTCCCGGCGGACATCTGGCGGCAGAACGAAAAGACCTTCACGTACGGGATGTTCACCAGCAAGGAGATCGTGCAGGTGGTGCTCGATCCCGACCAGGCCTTTGCCGATATCAACCGCGACAACAACTCGTGGAAGAAACCGGCGCCTGCGCCGATTCCCTGACGCGACGCGCAGCGCCCCGCGTCCCCGATAGCCACCGCCGCACGCCGGAGATCGTTCCGGCGTGCGGCGGTGTCGTATCAGCAACAACGTGAGCCGCGCGTCAGCGGTTCAGTTCACGCAGGGCGTGCTGCAGTTCGGGAACCAGCAGGCGCGTCATCGCCAGCTCGACAGCCGCCCTGGAGCCAGGTAGCACGACCACAAACGTGTTCCGGGCGGTGCCCGCGAGCGCGCGGCTCAGCATGGCCGCAGAGCCGATCTGTTCGAGATAGCTGAGCATGCGGAACAGTTCCCCGAACCCGGGGAGTTCGCGATCAAGCATCGGACGGACGACATCGATGGTGCGGTCGCGCGAGCCGAGTCCCGTGCCACCCGTGCAGAACACGGCATCGATGTCGTCGCGGCCCAGCGCTTCCTCCACGCGACCGCGGATCTGCGCATCGTCGTTGGGAAGCAGGGTGCGCATCACCACCACGTGTCCCGCGTCCACCAGCAGCCGTTCGATGACGGCGCCTGATTCGTCCGTGGAGGCGGTGCGCGAGTCGCTGATCGTCAGCACGATGCAGCGGGCGCCGGCCCTCGCGTGCGCCTCGCTGCGGTGGTGCGCCGCGCTCGGCGACAGGTCCGGGGGTGGTCCGTCACTCATGGGGGGTGCTCCCGGTCGATCCGCAGCAGGCGCGACGACCCTGAGGGGTTTCTCCAATATCTGACACGCACGTAATCAATGCCATCATGCTACTTCAGCGCCGCCCGCGCCTTGCGCGCCTGCTCGTTGCGTGCATCGAGCGTCAGCGCCACGTCGTACTCGGCGCGCGCCGCCGCCACGTTGCCCCGCTTCTGCAGGATGATGCCGAGCCGGAAATGCGCGTTGCTCAGGGTCGGGATCCCCGTGGCCGGTGGCGGTGCGACCGTGAGGTACCGGCGAAGCGCCTGTTCGCCACGATCGAGCTGCTGACCCGAGACCGCGGCGAGCCGGCCCAGCTGGTAAAGCGCGACGACGTCGGACGGACGGCGTTTCTGGAACGCCTCAATCAGGGCGAATCCCTCGTCGACACGCCCCCGATCGACGAGCCGTGAGGCATAGGTGCTCACCGGCGCGAGTGAATCGGGATACTCCGCCACCATCGACTTCATTGTCCGCTCGGCCGCGACGTCATCCTTGGCTCGCGCCGCCATCTGCAGCGTGAGGAATTGCCCGCGATAGCGATTGCGGCGCAGGATCTCCGCGACCTCTTCGCGCGCCTTGTCCTCGCCGCCACCCATGAACGCCGGTGCCATGGAGTAGAACTGCCACCGCATTTCGCGCGCGTCGATGCTGTTTGGGTCCAGCGCGATCGCCTTGTCCACCGCCGCCTTGGTGCGCCGCGCGAGGAACGGCTGCCTGAGGACGCTGGCACGCTGCGCCTGCATGCCGACGGCGCGCGCCACCCACAGCTGGTATTCGCTGCTCCGTGGATCGAGATCGGCGGCCGTGCCGAACCAGTCTTCGGCGTCACCCGGCCGGTTCTCGGCCATCAGCGTCTTGCCCAGCCAGTATGCCGCCTCGGCGTTCCGCGGCTGGGCCTTGGCCGCGGCGGCAAAGAAGGCGTGCGCCTCGGTCCATCGGCGCCCATTGAAATGCGCTATGCCCGACTCCAGCCCGGCCGTCTGCGCGCCAAGCGCAGTCGTCCCGACAAGGGCGAGGATGAAGAGTCGTCGAATCACGATGTGGTCCCGGGGGGTCTGTCGTTCACTGTCGTTCTCTGTCGTTCTCTTAGTACCTGTTTTCAAGCTCCGCGAGTTCCGCCCGCAACTTCACGTAGCTCTCGTGGCGCTCGGCCGATACCGTCCCCGCGCTCACCGCGGCGCGCACCGCGCACAGGGGTTCCGTCAGGTGATGGCAGTCCTGGAAGCGGCAGTTTCCCAGGGCGGGACGAAACTCCGGGAAGCACTCGTCGAGTTCCGCCGACGCGAGTCCCCACATGCCGACCTCGCGGAGGCCGGGCGTGTCCACCACGTATCCGCCCCCTGGCAGGGGGACGAGGACCGCGCCGACCGTCGTGTGGCGTCCCTTGTTCACGGACTCGGATATCTCGCCGACCCGCAGGTTCAGGCCAGGATAGAGCGAGTTGATCAGCGAC
>CANNKR010000118.1 GCA_947504615.1 Gemmatimonadota bacterium
GCCCCTTCGGCCACGCCGGCATCAATAAACCCGCGCACCTTGTCGCGATGCGCGGCGGTCACCAGCGGGCCCATCTCGCTCGCGGCGTCGGTGGGAGCGCCCACGCGCAGCGCACGCACCCGCTCGGCGAGGCGCGGCACCAGGGCGTCGGCGGTGGCGTCGCCGACCACGACGGCGACCGAGATGGCCATGCACCGCTCGCCGGCCGACCCGTACGCGGCGCCCATCAGCGATTCCACCACTTGGTCAAGATCGGCGTCGGGGAGCACGACGAGATGATTCTTGGCGCCACCCATGGCCTGCACGCGCTTGCCGTGATGCGCCGCGGTTTCATACACGTGCCGAGCCACCGGCGTGGAGCCGACGAAACTGACGGCCTGCACGCGCGCATCGGTGAGAAGCGCGTTGACGGCCTCGGCGTCGCCGTTGAGCACGTTGAACACGCCCGGGGGACCGCCGGCCTCGACGAAGAGTTCCGCCAGGCGCAGCGGACAGGACGGATCCCGTTCGGACGGCTTGAGGATGACGGCGTTGCCGCAGGCGAGCGCGGGACCAAGCATCCAGAGCGGAACCATCGCCGGAAAGTTGAACGGCGTGATGGCGGCCACGACCCCCAGCGGCTGGCGCAGGGAATGCATGTCGATGCCGTGCGCCACGCCGTCGCTGAACTCGCCCTTCATCAGGTGCGGGATGCCGCACGCAAACTCGATGACCTCGAGCCCGCGCTGCAGCTCGCCGCGTGCATCGGCGAGCACCTTGCCGTGCTCGGCGCTGATGAGCGCCGCAATCTCGTCGGCGTGCACCAGGCAGAGTTCGCGGAACCGGAAGAGCACGCGCGCGCGGTCGAGCGCGGAGCGCTGGCCCCACGCCGGCGCGGCGGCGTGGGCGTCGGCTATGACATGTTCAATGTCGGCGGCATCGGCGAGCGGCAGGTAGGTGGCCACCTGCCCCGATGCGGGGTGGTAGACGGGTGCCGTGCGAGTGGCGTGGGCGCTGAGGTGTGCGCCGCCGGCGAAGTGCGTGAGCAAGTGAGGCGTCATGCGGCAAAGCTACGCTGACTCACCGGGACGAGCCACCGGCGGAGCGCGAGGGAAAGCGCTCCGACCGTCCGGGGAAACCGATGGATCAGGCCTTCTGCCGCAGCCCGAAGCGAAGGATCCGCTCGAGGAGTTCCGGATATGCCAGGCCGGCGTGGCGCGCCGACGAGGCAAACTCCTCCTTCTCGGCGATCTCGGGGTTCGCGTTGGCCTCGAGAAAATACAGGTGCCCCTTTGCGTCGAGCCGGAAGTCGAGCCGGGCGTAACCCGTGAGTTCGAGGATGCGATAGATGCGCTTGCTGATGTGCGCCGCTTCGGCCGCGAGTTCCGGCGTGAGTTCGGCCGGGCGAATATCGATGCCGTGCCGTTCCTGGTATTCGATGTCGTGCTTGGCGCGCGCGGTGGCGATGAGCGGCTCGTCGGCCCCCCGCTTTTCGGCGACCAGTTCGAAGGCCGGGAAGGCGACCAGCCGTTCATTCCCGATGACACTCACGTAGATCTCGCGGCCGTCGATGAACTGCTCGGCGATGGCGTCGGTGCCGATGCGCTCGTGCACGAAACGCACGCGCTCGGCGAGCTTTTCGTCGGAGTCCACGATGGACGCCTTGGCAATGCCGACGGACGCGTGCTCGATGAGCGACTTCACGATGAGCGGATACGTGAGGTGCGAGGGACGGCGCACCTTGCGACCCATGGGAAAGACGGCGAAGTCGGGGACGCGGATGCGGTGGTAGGCGCAGAGCTTCTTGGACAGCGCCTTGCCGCGCGAGAGGATCATGCCGCGGGGATTGCACCCCGTGTACCGCACGCGGAGCAGTTCGAGATAGCTGACGACGTTGTGGTCAAAGACCGCCTCGCCGTGGAACTCTTCGAGCAGGTTGAAGACGACGTGCGGCTGGAACGACTCGACCGCTTCGCGCACAGGGGTCAGCTCGTACTGCACGCCGAGCGGACGCACCTCGTGGCCGCAGCCGCGCAGGTGACTGACGACGTCGAACTCCGTCTTCCAGACGTTGATGTCCTTCTCGCTGAACCCCTCCAGTGAATCGGGCGGCACGAGCTGCGGATGCATGAGGGCCAGCACACGGAGCTTCTTCATACGGCAATCCAGTCACGACGGCCGTGCTTGCTGAGGAACTCCATGGTGCGGGCGGTGAGCAGGACCATGAAGTCCATGAGCAGTTGCCGTTCGCGGCCGACCACGCGGAGCTTCAGCTCACGGCACCGGCCGATCATGTCGTGCAGCACCTGGTCGAGGGTGAACTGGTATTCGCCGGTCCATCGCGAGACGACGCGGCGGATTTCGCGTCGGTGGCGGCGCAGGAACGTGCCGGCCGCTTCGTGATCGCGGTGGCGGGGCGCATCGGAGAATAGGCGCAACAGGTCCTCGTCATAGGTCTTGGGATGCTCCACGGAGTAGAGCGCCCGCCGGTAGGTATAGTGCTCGAACAGCGTGCGGGTGAGGGTGCGCGCGGGATCAACCACCGCCCGCGTCGTCACCGACGGCTTCTTCCCGGCGAGTTCGGTCATCAGTTCGTCGACGTAGAGCAGCTTCTGGAGCGCCGACCAGCCGGCATACCGCCGCCGCCAATCGGAACGCGGCGCGAGCCAGACGGCGAACGTTTCGGCGAAATCTTCATCGGGATGACTCTGCGCGTACCATCGGCGCAGATGCTGCACGTATTTCTTGCTGGCCGGATTCGGTCGGTAGGATTCCGGATACTTCGTGGAGGACTTTCCGAAGAGTCGCTGCCACTCGCGGCGCCGATGCAGCTGGAAGGCGTGCTGCATGGCGTGTCCGCATTCGTGCCGCAGGATCTGCATGCACTCGGCGTACGTGCCACCCTCGACTTCGAGCAGTTGCGAGCGCTCGAGCTTCATCAGGTGCGGATGCGTGAGGTAGAACGGCACGGCGATGCCCGGGACATTGCCCGGAGAAAACCATTCGTCGCTGATCCAGACGTGTGGATGCAGGCGCAGGTGGCGCGCGTCGAGCTCGGCGTAGAGATCGTTGACGCATCCCTCCAGCCAGGTGCCCTCGATGCTGACGCCGAGGTCCTTGATGCGAAGCTGAAGCAGTTCCTTGCTGGGCCAGGAAGCCCAGGGGAAGCGGCGGGTACGGGAGGAAGGCATACGGGGCAGAGGGTACGGCGGGTTCCAACGCACGGCAAGGGAGGGGTGCGGGGTGACGGGTCCCAGTGCGGGGGGACGGGTGGGGGCCGGTGAACGGGTGCAGGGGATAACTTCCCCCGATGACTTCCCCGCCCATCGGGCCCTATGCGGCGCTGCAGCACCCGAATTTTCGGCGGTATATCGTGGGCGTGTTTGCCTTTACGATGGCCGTGCAGATCCAGGGGACGGTGGTCGGCTGGCAGATTTACGAACTGACGCACGACAAGCTGGCGCTGGGGCTCATTGGGCTGGCCGAGGCGTTGCCGTTCATCGGGTTTGCGCTGTACGCCGGGCATGTGGCCGATCGTCACGATCGTCGGCGCGTGGCGCTGGCGGCGCTGGTGGCGATGGTGGTCTGCTCCATCGCGCTGCTGGTGCTGCCCCTGCTGTTGCCGGCCGCTCCGCGGCGGGTGACGACGCTCATCTACGTGACCATCGTGGCCAGCGGCGTGGCGCGCAGCTTTCTGCAGCCGGCGCGCCAGGCGTTGGGGCAGGAGTTGGTGCCGCGCGTGCTGTTTCACAATGCGGTCACCTGGCGCAGCGGCACCTGGCAGATGGCGTCGGTGCTTGGCCCGGCGATCGGCGGGCTGCTGTATGCGGTGGGCGGAACGACGGCGGCCTATACCGGCGATGTCCTGCTGGCGGTGGTGGGCCTGTTGGCCATTGCCAGCGTGCGCCATCGCAGCGTGATCAACCGCCAGCACACCGATGCGGTCGGGGAGAGCCTGTCGGTCGGCATCAAATTCGTCTTCAAGGAACCGATCCTGCTGGGGGCGCTGTCGCTCGACCTGTTCTCGGTGTTCTTTGGCGGCGCCACCGCCCTGCTGCCGGTCTTTGCCGCGGACATCCTGCGGGTGGGCCCCCAGGGGCTGGGGTTGCTGCGTGCCGCGCCGGCCATGGGGGCGGTGCTGACGTCGCTGATCATCGTGCACCGCGGCCACTGGCAGCATGCCGGGCGCGCACTCTTTCTGGCCGTGGCGGCGTTCGGAGTGTTCACCATCGGCTTCGGCCTGTCGACCTCACTCTGGCTGTCGGTGGCAATGCTGGCGTGCGCCGGCGCGGCCGACATGGTGAGCGTGTCGATCCGGTCGAACCTGCTGCAGACGCTGACGCCGGCTCACCTGTTTGGCCGGGTTTCCGCGGTGAACAACGTCTTCGTGGGCAGCTCGAACGAGATCGGGATGTTCGAGTCGGGGGTGACGGCCAAGCTATTTGGGACCGTGCCGTCAGTGGTGCTGGGCGGTGTGGCCACCTTGGTGGTCGTTGCCATCACGTTCGGCAGGAACCGCGCGCTCCGGGGACTGCGTCGCATTCACGAACTGCACGAATTGTAGCCGCCGCCACCACGGGCCGATGCTAGGTGGTGGAGGGCTCATGGCGGCCAAACTCGGCAGTCCCGGTTTCATGAATACCATTGAGCCGGCGCCGCCCTCGGCGCCGGATCCAACGCACGCGCTGATCCTGCAGCTGCTTGAACAGACGTCGTGGGCGACGGATTTCGACCAGCGGCAACTGGGACTGTTCGCGCGGTATATGCGGGTGATGTACGCCGATGCCGAGGTGCGCATCTTCACCGAAGGCGATCGGCAGCACTTCCTGGCCATCCTGACGGACGGCAAGGTCGACATCATGAAGGAAGACTCGAATGGCGCCCGTCACGTGGTGGTCACGCTGAACCACGGCAAGACGTTCGGCGAGCTGTCGCTGCTGGATGGCGGGCCGAGGTCGTCAACCGCCGTGGCCAGGGAAGACTGCACCCTGGTGGTGCTGGACGAAGATGCCTTCGACGACCTGGAGGATGCCCAGCCCGCCTTGGCCGCGCGGATTCTGCGCGTGCTGGCCCGCATGCTCTCGCAACGGCTGCGCATGACCAGTGGCCGCCTGGTGGATCACCTGCTCTAGACGTGCCGGAGGGGCGTGGCGCGACCGGCGGAACCTGCGGGGGGCGTAGACGGTAGACAGGCCATGATAGAGATTTCCTGATATGGCCTCTCTCTTCCGTTCGTTTCTGTTCCTCGGCGCCGTCGGGGTGCTGTGCGCATCGCCCGCCGCCGCCCAGCAGCGCGCCCGCACGCTCCCGTCGGCGACCCCCAAACCGGCTGACCGCGACACGGTCCGGCTCCGATCGATGGGCGTGATTGACGGCATGGTGACCGATTCTGGTTTCGTGCCGATGCAGGGCGCAGAGATCGGTGTTCTGCGAACGACGCTCAAGATCTCGACAAACACCCAAGGGCGGTTTCGCATCATCGATGTGCAGTCGGGGACCTACATCCTGACGGTGCGCCGCTTCGGCTACCGCCCGACGGCTTCGGTGATTTCAGTGAGCGCCGGTGACACGCTGCGCCTGTCGTATGCGCTGGCTTCGATGGGCGGCGGCCGGCTGGACACGGTGCGGGTGACCGAGCGTCAGATGTCGCGGAACCTGACGGAGTTCGAGCGCCGCCGGTCGCTGGGGGTCGGCAAGTTCCTCACGTCCGCTGACCTGGAGAAGCGCGGGTCGATTGACATCGCCACCGTGCTGCGCGGGTTCAGCACGGTGTGGGTGGCGCGCGACGATGCCACGGGGATCACGTCGCTGCAGAGCCGGCGCGATCAGGGCGACATGTTGTACGCGACGGGCGCCGGCGCGTGCCCCATTCAGGTCGTGGTGGACAACGTGCCGATGCCGCGCGAGTTCGACGTGGAACTGTTGCCGAGGCCCAAGGAGATCGCGGGGGTCGAAGTCTACGGTGGCCCGTCGGGGACGCCGGCACAGTTCAACGGGATGGACCGGCGGTGCGGCATGGTGCTCATCTGGACTAAGGACGGGAGCATCAGATAATACCGAGCGCACGAGCGCACGAGCGCACGAACGCACGAACGCACGAACGCACGAGCGCACGAATGGGGGGCTAGGCTAGTAGCGCCTTGACTGCCTCCACCACGCGCGGGGCGGTGATGCCGTACTCGGCGTACAGCTTGGGTGCGGGCGCCGAGGCTCCAAAGGTGTCGATGCCGATGACCGTGCCGTGTTCACCCACCCATCGGTACCAGCTCATGGGGTGCGCGGCCTCGATGGCGACGCGCGGGACGCCGGCGGGGAGTACGGCGTTGCGGTACTTGGGTGACTCCTTCGCGAACAGTTCGAGTGACGGCGCGCTGACCACGCGCGTGGCGATGCCGTCGGCCGCGAGCGTCTGCTGCGCCGCGAGCGCGATGGGCACTTCGGAGCCCGACGCCAGGATGATGGCCCGCGCCGCCGTACCGTCGAGCGTGTTGCTCAGCACATAGGCGCCGTGCGCCACGTGCGCGGCCGCCGTATGCGTGGTGCGGTCAATGAGCGGAAGCTTCTGGCGCGTGAGAATGAGCGCGACCGGACCCGTCTTGTGTTCGACGGCCACGCGCCACGCCTCGGCGGTTTCGGTGGCATCGGCCGGACGCAGGACGACGAGATTGGGAATGCAGCGCAGCGCCGTGATCTGCTCGACGGGCTGGTGCGTGGGGCCATCCTCGCCGAGCCCAATGGAGTCGTGCGTAAACACATAGATGACGTGCTGCTTCATGAGCGCGGCGAGCCGGATGGCCGGGCGCATGTAATCGGCGAAGACCAGGAAGGTGCCGCCAAACGGAATGAAGCCGCCGTGCAGCGCGACGCCGTTCATGATGGCGCCCATGGCGTGCTCGCGGATGCCGTACGCGATGTTGCGCCCTTCGGGGTGCGTGGCGGAACAGACCGGCGCGCCCTTGATCGTCGTGAGATTGGAGCCGGCGAGGTCGGCGGAGCCACCCACGAGTTCCGGCACGTGCGGCGCGATGGCGTTGATCACCGTGCCGCTGGCCGCGCGGCTGGCGACGCTGCCATTGGTCGCGTCGAAGGCGGTGAGGTGTTTAGCCCAGCCGGC
This sequence comes from Gemmatimonadota bacterium, assembly GCA_947504615.1. Lineage (GTDB taxonomy): Bacteria > Gemmatimonadota > Gemmatimonadetes > Gemmatimonadales > Gemmatimonadaceae > PNKL01. Next base: position 7,094 of record CANNKR010000118.1, read on the forward strand.
CGGCAGGTCCCCATGCCAGCGGCGGCCGAGTTCCTTGGCGACGTCGGGGTTGGCCTTGGCAAAGGCGGCAAAGCGGACCATCCACTCCGCGTGGGCCGCCTCACCGTAGCCGGCCACCTGGGCGCGCCAGTGCGCCACGGCCTCGGCGGGGACCGTAAACGGTTCAGCGTACGGCCAGCCAAGCGCCTGCTTGGTGAGGGCAATCTCGTCCTTGCCCAGCGGTTCGCCGTGAGCCTTGGGGGTGTTGGCGCGATTGGGTGACCCGTAGCCGATCTGCGTCTTGGTGATGATCAGCGTGGGGCGCTGGGTCTCGGCCTTGGCAGCGGCGATGGCGCGGTCGATGGACGGCAGGTCGTTGACGTCGGCGATGTGGAGGACGTGCCAGCCGTAGCTGGCGAACCGCGCGGCGGCGTCATCGGAGCAGGCGAGGTCAACAGTGCCGTCGATGGTGATGTTGTTGTCATCGTAGAACCCGATGAGCTTGCCGAGCTTCTGGTTCCCCGCAAAGGACGCCGCCTCGTGCGAGATCCCTTCCATGAGGCAGCCGTCACCGGCGATGAAATACGTGTAGTGGTCGATGACCGCGTGGCCGGGGGCGTTGAACGTCGCGGCGAGCGCGCGCTCCGCCAGGGCGAGTCCGACGGCGTTCCCGATGCCCTGGCCGAGCGGCCCCGTGGTGGTCTCGACCCCCGGGGTGTGCCCGACTTCCGGATGGCCCGGCGTCTTGCTCTGCCACTGGCGGAACTTCTTCAGATCGTCGAGCGAGAGATCGTAGCCCGAGAGGAAGAGCGTGCCGTACAGCAGCATGGAGGCGTGGCCCGCCGAGAGGACGAACCGGTCACGGTCCTGCCAGTGCGGATTGGACGGGGCGTGGCGCAGGTGCCGCGTGTAGAGCACATAGGCCAGCGGGGCGAGTGCCATCGGCGTGCCGGGGTGTCCCGACTCCGCGGCCTGCACCGCATCCATGGCGAGGGTGCGGAGGGTGTTGATGGCGAGCTGGTCGAGATCGAGGGCGGCGGAAGCGGCCACGGGCCGAAGCTCCGGCTGATTGGTAGGGAGTGTCGCGCGGCACGGCGCGTCGCAGCCAATAAAGCTAGCCACCCGGCGACGGCGGGGCGATGCGGCACGCGCGGGATAAAGAAAAGGGCAGGGATCGCGCATTCCCGGTCTGTTTGGTCCTTCCACGCCCTCTGGCAGGGGCGCATATTCCCGAGGTGATGAGCCGCCTGACGACGGCTGGCGAATCGGCCGCCCTCTCCCGCGAATTGTCGGACTTCCTGATCGAGTTCTCGATCGGTCTGCACAAGAACGCGATCTATCCGTCTGGCCATCCGCTGCGTGAAGCGGCGGCCGACGGCATTGCGCGTCGCCTGGACGCCCTGCTGAAGGAGCGCTCGACGCTCTCGCTGGGCGTGGCCCGATATCAGCTGATCATCGAGGGCGTGGCGACCGAGGAGAATAACCCGGTGCTTCGGGACCTCGCCCTGCGCTTGCACCGCCACCATCTGGGCGCGGTGAAGTTCAGCCAAGGAGTGACGCCCGAGGAAGTGGCCGACGTGCTGCAGACGGTGGCGGTCGAGGCCGGCCGACGCGCCCGACCGCTGGGCCTCGAGACGTCTGACGTGCTGTCGCAGTGGCCGCATGTCCGCCTGTTCCCGCTCACGTTCGAGCAGTTGCAACTGCTCGAGGAGGACGTGAACGAGGAGAAGGAAGAGGAAAAGGGCGAGATGCGCGGGAGCCGCAGCCGCTCGGCGCAGTTATGGATCGGCCTCGCCCGCGCGGCGCTCGCGAGTGAACTGGACGACGAAACGCTCGCCGAGTCGGCGGACTCCACGGACCCCGTGGTGGTGGCCAAGGCGATTGACGACCACAAGCGGGACGCGGCGTACGACCAGGTGGTGGTGGGCTACCTCCTGCAGATCGCGGAAGAGCTGAAGTCGAAGGGGGGCAAGGAAGCGGCCGCGCTGCAGAAGCGCATCTCGCGGCTCGTGTCGACGCTCCAGCCCGATACGCTGCAGAACCTGATGCACATGGGCGGCGACATCTTCCAGCGACGGAAGTTCGTGCTCGATGCCACTCAGGGCATGGCGGTGGACGCCGTGGTGGACCTGGTGCAGGCAGCGGCCGATACGTCGGGGCAGACGATCTCGCACTCGCTCATCCGCATGTTGTCCAAGCTGGCCGTGCATGCCGACGACGGCGCGCCGATGGCGCGTTCCAGTGCCGACTCGGCGCTGCGCGAGCAGGTGCAGAAACTGGTGACCGGGTGGGATCTGGAAGATCCGAACCCGGACAACTATCGGCTGGCGCTGGAGAAGATGTCGCGTCAGGCGCCGTCCTTCCGTGGGGACGACACCTTTCCGGCGGAACCCGAGCGATTGCTGGCCATGGGGTTCGAAATCGAGGTGCTGGGCGAACCGGTCTGGCGCTCCGTGGACATGCTGGCGGCGAAGCCCGACCTCGTTCCACTGCTGGACCTGCTCGACGCGGCAAACGACGGCTGGATGAAACAGACGTTGTGGCGGCACGTCGCCACGCCCGAGCGGCTCGAAGAGCAACTGGCGCAGTCACCCGTGAATGCGGTGGTCGTGGGGCGGCTCGTGGCGCGCCTGCGCCTGGCGGCGGCCGAGCCGTTGTTGGCCGCGCTCGCGCGCAGCGATGAACGGAGCGCGGGGGGCGTGGTGGACCTGCTGGCATCCCTCGGCGAGGACCTGGGTGCCGTGCTGGTGTCGCGCCTGAGTGTCTCCCGTTGGCCGTTCCTGCGGCTGCTGCTGGTGACGATCGGGAAGCTCGAGCGGTGGCCCGAGGGCTTTGATGCCCGGGATTTCACGCGACATCAGGATGCCGGCGTGCGACGCGAGGCGCTGCGGTTGCTGCTGAAGCATCCGGAATATCGGGAACAGACGATCACGACGGGACTGGCCGACGCCGACGAACGGGTGGTGCGGCTGGCCCTTGGCGCGGCGATGCAGGGATGCACGGCCGGACAGGCGGCGGTGCTGATGTCCCGCGCGGACGATCCCGTACTGTCCGCCGACCTGCGCGCTCTGGGCATTCGCGCGCTCGCGTCCCACCGGTCGGCAGAGACATTGAACTGGCTGCTCAACCGGGTGGCGGGAAAGAAAGTCCTGATGTTCAAGCGGAGCCTGGCGTCGAAGTCGCCGGAGATGCTGGCGGCGCTGGCCGGCCTGGCAGCCC
>CANNKR010000119.1 GCA_947504615.1 Gemmatimonadota bacterium
CCACCGACAGGTTGGGCGCCCCGTTGTTGTACGGAACCCCCTCCATGATGCACGCCCACGCATAGAGCATGGATGGCGCGATGTCGGTGTGATTGTCGGCCATCGCCTGCTCGAACGCGTCGATGGTCTGATGCACCGCCGAGAGCTCGACAAAGATTTCGGTGGAGCCGCACCAGACGGCCACGAGGCGATCACAGTCATTGGCCCGCTTGAAGTTGCGAATGTCGTCGCGCAACTGTTCGGCAAGATCACGCTTGGTGCGCCCGGCCTTGACGTGCGTGCCGTGCAGCCGCGTCACGTAGTGCTGGTCGAAGACGGCCGGCATGGGCCGGATGGCCGAGAGGAAATCCCGCAACGGCTCGAGGTGCCGGTCCTCAAGCACGCCCGCCTTCTTGGCGGCCGTGTACGCGTCATCGGGGATCGGATCCCACGCGCCGAAGACGATATCATCGAGCGCTGCGAGGGGCACGAAGTCGCGGATGAGCGGCGCGCGCTTGTCGGTGCGCTTTCCCAAGCGGATGGTGGAGAGCTGCGTCAGCGACCCGATCGGGATGCTCAGACCCCGGCGGACGCTCTCGACCCCTGCGATGAATGTGGTCGCGACCGCGCCCAGTCCGGGGGTCAGGATGCCAAGGCGGCCCCCGGCGGGGCGGATGCTGACGGGGAACGACGGAATCATGGGATCACCTCCCGCGTGTCGCCCAGCGCACGTGCGCGATGCGCTGGACGGCGGTGACGATGGCCGTGGCGGCCAGCAGCGAAAAAACGAACCGGAGCACCAGCCCGTCGAGTGCCAGCCCAAAGAAGGCCTGCGGAGCGGCCAGGAGGACGATGCGTTCGGGGCGTTCCATCATGCCGATTCCCTTCATTTCGACGCCGAGCAACTCCGCGCGGGCCCGGGCATACGACGTGAGGAACGTCGCCATCATCCCGGCCAGCCCGACCGCGACCATCGGGAGCGATCGGTGCCACGGGTCGGCCGCGAAAAAGAAAGTCAGCCCGCCGAACAGGAATCCATCGGCCACGCGGTCGAGGGCGGAATCGTAGAACGCGCCGAAGGTCGTACTCTGGTTCGTGCGACGCGCCACCATGCCATCGGCCAGGTCGAAGACGGCCGTGATGCCGAGCAACCATCCGCCAGCGCGAATGCGCCCGCTCGCGAAGAGCACGCCGGCCGTGCACGAACAGAGCGTCCCGATGGTCGTGATCGTATTCGGACCGACCCGGCGCCTCACCAAAAACCCGATGAAGGGTTCGATGAGTTGCAGGTACCCGGATTTTATCGATTCCCAGATCGAACGCATGGACCGAAGGCGGGTGCGGGGAAACTCCTTAACGATACATCATCACGGCGCGCGCGCGCTTCTGGAACGCGACGAGCGCCGGCAGGCTGGCGTCGACCAGCGAGTCCGGATCGGCCCCGCGTGCCACCAGAGCGAGCGCGAAGCCCAGGCCCGGGGCGCCGGCGGCCCCCGCGAGGTGCAGCGAATCGCCATGCACCTTCCAGATGGCCCACGCCAGATCGAGCGCCAGGCGGCCGGTCTGCACGCGCTCGCGACTGATCACGTTCACGCGGATGCCGGGAATGGACTGTCCGTCGAACTTGCCATCCGACGGCTGGCGCGGCGTGAAGCGCTCGCTCTCGAATTTCACGCCGGGGTTGGGACGGTCGGCGAGTTCGTCGAGCACACGCCGCACATCCAGCCACGGGGCGCCCACGCGGATGAGCGGGAGGTCGGTCCCCCGCCCCAGCGACAGGCTCGTCCCTTCCAGCGACACGAGGGCAGAGGCAATGAGCAGGTCATCGACGTTCTTCACCTCGGCGATGGGCGAGGTCCACGGCAGCTTGCTCTCTTTCCCCCAGAACTGCGCGCGACGGACGCCGCGGGCCGGCACGACATGGAGGTCGGCATCCGGCGGCAGGGTGGACGCGAACAACCGCAACGCCTCACCGACCGAGAGGCCGTAGCGCACCGGAATGGCGATGTCGCTCCCGGGGATGGGGCGCCACATCGGGCCATCGTGCTGCTCGCCGCCGAGCGATGGCGGATGGTCGAGAATCACGATGCGCGCCTTGTGGGAGGCGGCCAGCGCGACAATGCGCTGCAGCGCGGCGAGCGACGAACGCGCCGCAAAGCCGCCATCGTTGAGGTCGATGACCACGCCGTTCACGCCGCGCCACGCGGCATCATCCTGCGCGGCCGCCGGACTGAGGACGGCGAGGAGGTGCACGTTCATCTTGCGCACCCGGGCGTCGGTCTTGAGTTCTTCGGGGCTGGGCAGTCCGCTGCGGGCATCCGGGGTATCGGTGATCCACAGGATGCCCCGTCCGGCCAGCAAGCGCAGGCTGTCCTGAACCAGGACCGTCATGCTGGCCCGCACTTTCTCTGGACGCGGCCGACCCGCATCTTCCCGTGGTGCCTGCGACGCGCAGGCCGCTACCAACGCCATTCCGACTACCAAGGTCCTGGTCCGATGCACGCTCGTCGTCTCGTCTCGCTGATGGCCGTTGCCGCGCTCGCCGCGGCGTCGTGTAGCCGGACTCCTCCGGCTGCTCCCCTGTCTCCGTCCGGTAGTACCCGGCTGAGCGCTCCGGCGTTCACTCCGTCGCTGACGGCGCCACTCAACGATGCCGCGCGGACATGGATCGAGCAAACCCTGGCAAGCCTGACCTTGCGCGAAAAAGTCGGGCAGATGACCTCGGCCTGGGTGCTCGGTGACTACACCAGCACCAGCGACGCCAGTTATGTGGAAATACGGGACTGGGTGGTGAAGGACGGCGTCGGCGGCATCACGATGTCGCTGGGGACGCCCATCGAGGTGGCCGCCAAGATCAACGATTTGCAACGCCTGGCGCGCATCCCGATGCTCGTACACTCGGACCTCGAACCCAATCTGGGGCGGCTCGAAGGCGGGATCTTCGCCCCGTACACCTATGGGGCCGGATCGGCCACGATCATTCCGGCCAACATGGCCATCGGTGCGACGGGTGACGTGGAACTCGCCCGGCGCGCCGGCGAGATCACCGGGCGCGAGGCGCTGGCCGTCGGCATCAACGTCGTCTTCGCCCCCACCGTGGACGTGAACAACAACCCCGCCAACCCGGTGATCAACACGCGCTCCTTTGGCGAGGATCCCGTGCAGGTGTCGCGACTCAGCGCCGCCTTCGTGCTCGGGGTGCAGGGCGCGGGAGCGGCGGCGACGGCCAAGCACTTCCCGGGACACGGCGACACCGACACCGACTCGCACCTGTCGCTCCCCGTGGTCAAGAGTGACCGTCGGCGCCTGGACCAGGTGGAACTGATGCCCTTCCGCGCGGCGATTGCGGCCGGCGTGGTCGGCGTGATGTCGGCACACATCGCGTTGCCGGCCATCGGCAAGGACAGCGCGCCGGCGACGCTGCGGCCGGAGATCATCACGGGGCTCCTGCGGGATACGCTCGGCTTCACCGGCGTCGCGTACACCGACGCGCTCTCCATGGAAGGGATCGGCGGCGGCTACACGGTGGAGAAGAGCGCCGTGATGGCGGTCAAGGCCGGGGCCGACGTGCTGCTGAAGCCCACGGACGTGCGCCGAGCCATCGACGCGGTGGTCGCGGCGGTGGAGCGCGGCGAGATTCCGCCGGCGCGCATCGATGCCTCCGTGCGCCGCCTCCTCGAAATGAAGTTGCGCGTCGGCGTGATTCACCGCCCGGTGGTATCGCTCGAGACGCTGCGTGACACGGTGGGCGCCGTAGAACATCGGAAGCTGGCGCAGGTCATCGCGGAACGCGCGATCACGCTGGTCCGCGATCGCGACGCCCTGGTGCCCATGACGCGTGGCACGCCCACCCTCGTGCTCACCTACGCCCCCGAAGCCGACATCGCCGCGGGACGCAGCTTCGCCACCGCCATGCGCGCGGCACTGGGCAATAGCACGCGCAGCCAGCGCATCAACCCGCGCACCCCGCGCGCCGAACTCGACTCGCTGGGACGCGACGCCCAGCGCGTGATCTTCACGACGCACGGCCGCACCATTGAGGGTGAAGGCAAGCTGGCCGTTGCTCCGCAGGTCGCCGCGTGGATCGACTCGGTGGCTGCGGTGCGCCCGGTGGTGCTGGTGGCACACGGCAATCCGTACGTGATCCGCCAGTTCCGCAACATCGGCACCTATCTGCTGGCGTACGGCACCGGCGCGACGCTCGAGAACGCGTCGGCCAGGGCCGTGACCGGCCAAGCCGCCATCAGCGGCCGCGCGCCCATCTCGCTCCCCGGTTTCTTCTCGCGCGGCGACGGCCTGCCGCGCCTCCTCCCGTTCGCGCGCGAAGCGCTCCCGACCGTCATGAAGGATTCGCTGCAGCATCTGCTCGACCGCGCCGTGCGCGACTCGGCGTTCCCCGGCGCAGTGGCCGTGGTGGGACGCAAGGACCGCGTGCTCGCCACGGTCAGTGCCGGCCATCTCGACTGGGCGGACTCCCCCGCCCCGGACGACCGCACGCTGTGGGACATGGCGTCCCTGACCAAGGTGACCGCCACCACGTCGTCGGTGATGCAACTCGTCGACCAGGGCAAGGTCGACGTCAACGCCCCGGTGCAGCGGTATCTCCCCGACTGGCTGGGGACGAACAAGGAGAAGGTGCTGATTCGGCACTTGCTCACGCATTCCTCGGGGCTTCCGGCGTGGCGCCCGATCTACAAGGAAGCGACGTCGCCCGACAACGGGTTGCAGATCGTCTTCCAGACGCAGCTCGACACGCTGCCCGGTGCGCGCATGCTGTACAGCGACCTCAATTTCATCCTGCTCGCCCAGGTGGTGCAGCGGGTGAGTGGCGACCGCATCGACGTGTACGCGGCGAAACACGTTTTTGGCCCGCTGAAGATGACGGACACGCAGTATCGACCCGACGCGTCGCTCCTGCCGCGCATCGCCCCCACCGAGATCGACCCGTGGCGCCAGCGCCACATTCGCGGCGAGGTGCATGACGAAAACGCTTTTGCGCTGGGCGGAGTCGCCGGGCACGCCGGGCTCTTCTCCACGGCGCACGACGTGACCCGCCTGACGCAGGCGTACCTGAACGGCGGCACGCTGGACGGCGCTCGCATCTGGAGCCCAGAGACCATCGCACTCTTCACGACCGTGAAGGACTCCACGTTTTCCAACCGCGCGTTCGGTTGGGAAACCCCCACCGGTATGAACTCGGCGGGGCGCCTGATGAAGCGCCCCGCGTTCGGGCACACCGGATTTACCGGAACAAGCATCTGGATCGACCCGGCCAACGACCTGTTCGTGGTGCTGATGACCAACCGGGTAAATCCCACGCGGCAGAACCTGAAGATCGGCGCGGTGCGTCAGGCGGTGGCGGATATGGCGGAGGCACTGAGTGCCGCGGCCCGCCCCTAGCCAGGGCACCGCGGCCCTCGACCTCCCGAACCTGACGGGCCTCCGCTTCCTCGCAGCATTCTGGGTGCTGGGCTACCACACGATGCCGCGCACAGGGCTTCCCCGCCCCGTGGCGGCGTTCTGGGACGCGGGATTTTCCGGCGTGAGCCTGTTCTTCGTGCTTTCCGGATTCATCCTGGCGCACGCGTACGGGAGCGATGCCGTCGCCGACCGACGGTTTCCTGCCCGGCGATTCTTCGTGGCACGCTTCGCCCGGGTCTATCCGGCCTACGCGGCGGCGCTGGTGTTCGCGCTACCCGCACTCTTTCGCGATCTGCGGGTGAGCCCTGAGGCACCCACGGGGGCCGCGCTCTCGGGCATCTGCGTTGCATCGGTCACCATGACGCAGGCGTGGATTCCCGGCTGGGGATGTTGGTGGAACTGCCCCGGGTGGTCGTTGTCGGCGGAAGCGTTCTTCTACCTCGCGTTTCCCCTGCTCGCGCCGCGCCTGTTGCGCCTTCGAGCGGGTCCACTCGCGGCGGTCGGCATCGGGGCGTGGCTCGTGGCGCTCGCCGTCGGCGCCGGGCTGGACGATGCCGCGCGAGCCACGACCGCGATGAGCGACGCATGGACGACGCAACTCGGACTCACCGCCTGGACACCACTGGTCCGACTGCCAGAGTTCGTCCTCGGCGTGTGCGCGGCGCGCCTGCTGCGACGCGACGACGGACGCCCACGCCTTGGCGCTGCGGCCGGATGGACCGCGGCGGCTTTCGTTGTCGCCGCCGTGGCGTTCCCGCAGCCGTGGTGGCGGCACTCCCTCGTGCTGTGGCCGGGGCTCGCGCTGCCGTTCGCACTGATCATCGCGTCGCTCGCGGAGCCCAACGGCCGCGGCCCGTTGGCATCACCGCTCCTGCAGCGGCTAGGGAATGCCTCGTACTCGCTGTACCTCATCCACGCCGTTGGTCACGGGTACTTTCTGGCGGCGGTCAACCGCCTGATCAGCCGCGACGTGGCCGGCACATGGCCGTCATTTGCCGTGTATGTGGTGTTGATCATTGGAACCTCGCTGGTGATGCACGACCTCCTCGAACAACCGGCGCGGACGTGGATTCGGCGGACGGTGCGAGGCTGAGTCGGCTCACCGGGGTCCGGACCGGCCCGCCAGTTGAAGGTCGTCGCACCCCGCTATAGATTTATCGGTGATTTGGGCACCGCCGCTCCTCGTGGCGCGCCCCCCCATCCGGAGGCTCCATATGAGCACGATGAATACCCCCGAGATCGCGCTGGTCATTTCCGCCAATGCGACCGTTGAGGTCAAGAAGTTCATGGCCGCCGAGGGCATCACGCCCGACGTGGGCGGCCTGCGCGTGAGCGTGCAGCCCGGTGGCTGCTCGGGCTTCAAGTACAGCCTGCTGATCGAAGACCAGGCCGCCGACGATGACACGGTCCTGCCGCAGGATGGCTACCGCGTGTTCGTCGATCCGTTCTCCATGCAGTACCTCAACGGCGTCCAGATCGATTACGTGACGTCGATGCAGGGCTCCGGCTTCACCTTCAAGAACCCGAACTCCACCGGCGGCTGCGGCTGCGGCAGTTCGTTCTCCGCATAACCACGAGTAAGGCTCCATGACGTCTGGCACCCGCCACGACGCCGGAGATGCCCTGAAGGCCCGCGAGGCGGCGTTGGTTGCGCCTCGCGGGCCTTCACATGCATCCGGCGCCCTCATTGCGCTCGAACGCATTCCGACCGTGGTCGTCAACGACCACGAAGAGCTGGCCCTGCTGGTCGCGCGCCGCATCGCCACGATCATCCGCGAGCGCAACGCCGAGGGACGCCCCGCGGTGCTCGGCCTCGCCACCGGCTCGACGCCGATCGGCGTGTATCGCGAACTCATCCGCATGCACCGCGAGGAGGGCCTGTCGTTCAAGCAGGTCGTCACCTTCAACCTCGACGAATACTTCCCGATGGGCCGGGAGAGCATCCACTCCTACCATCGGTTCATGTGGGAGAACCTCTTCTCGCACGTCGACGCGGTGGCGGCGCAGGTGCACATTCCCGACGGGACGGTGCCCCGCGACGAACTCGACGCGTGGTGCGCGGCGTACGAGCAGGCCATTCGTGACCTGGGCGGCGTCGACATCCAGATCCTCGGCATCGGCAAGACCGGGCATATCGGTTTCAACGAGCCCGGCTCCGGCGAAAAGAGCCGCACCCGCCTGGTGCACCTCGACGCGGTGACGCGGCGCGATGCCGCCGCCGACTTCTTTGGCGAGGAGTACGTGCCGCGTGAGGCGGTGACCATGGGCGTGGCCACCATTCTCGACGCACGGGAAATCGTCATCCTGGCCACCGGCGAGCACAAGTCGAGCATCGTGCGCCGTGCGGTGGAAGGACAGGTGGACCTCGAGGTCGCGGCGACGTTCCTGCAGCGGCACCAGAACACGACCTTCTTCGTGGACGCCGCTGCCGCCGCCGAACTGACCCGCGTGGCGACGCCCTGGCTGCTCGATGAAGTCGACTGGACGCCGCTTCGCACGTTGCAGGCGGTCACCTGGCTGTCGCGAAAGACCTCGAAGGCGATCCTCAAGCTGACCCAGGCGGATTACGCCGAGCACCAGTTGTCGTCGCTCGTGGCGCGCCACGGCACTCCAGGCGCCGTCAACGGCCTGGTGTTCAACCAGTTGGGCGCCAAGATCCGCGGCAAGAGCAAGTTGCCGCACGGACGCCGGATCCTCTGCTTCTCGCCGCACCCCGACGATGATGTCATCTCGATGGGCGGCATCCTGCGGAAACTCACCGAGAACGGCAACGACATCACCGTGGCGTACATGACGAGCGGCAACATCGCCGTATTCGACCACGACGTGCGCCGTCACCTGGATTTCCTGCTGCGCCTGCACCGCGACGACGCGCTGGGCGGCGCCGAAGTGGACGCGTTCGGCCAGAAGGTGTACGCCTTCCTGGCCGCCAAGCAGCCGGGCGACGTCGACATTCCTGAAGTGCAGGACATCAAGCGCATCATCCGCGAAGCCGAGGCCGTCAGCGGCCTCGAGACCGTGGGGCTGGGCGTGGGCAATGGGCGCTTCCTCAACCTCCCGTTCTACCAGACGGGCAAGGTGAAGAAGGATTCCATCGGCCCCGCCGACGTGGCCATCGTGCGGGCAATACTCGAGGCGGCGAAGCCCGAGTTCATTTTCGTCGCCGGCGACCTGTCCGATCCGCACGGCACGCACCGGATGTGCAAGGAAGCCATTGACGCGGCGCTCGGCGAGCTCTGGCCAGATCGCGTGCGCGGCCCGCACGTCGAGGGCGACCGGCGCCTTGCCGATGTGCCCAGTGGCAGTCAGGCGCCGGAAGTCTGGCTGTACCGTGGCGCCTGGCAGGAATGGCCGGTCACCGAAGCCACCTGGCTGGTTCCGCTGGCGCAGGAAGAACTGCGACTCAAGATCCAGGCGATTTTCAAGCACCAGAGCCAGAAGGATTCGGCGCCGTTCCCGGGACAGGACGATCGCGAGTTCTGGCAGCGCGTCGAGCAGCGCAACAAGGACACCGCCACCATTCTCGATCAGCTGGGCCTCGCCGAGTACTTCGCCATGGAGGCGTATGTCGTTGACTGACCGCTCCCACCGGAACGCCGCGTGACCCCGAGGTTCGGGCTTCTCGACGTCATCGTCCTCGTTGCGTACCTCGGCGGCACGACGGCGCTTGGCATCTGGCTGGGGCGGAACCAGCAGAACTCCAAGGACTACTTCGTCGCCGGCCGGTCGCTGCCGTGGTGGGCGGTGATGTTTTCGATCGTCGCCGCGGAGACCAGCGCGTTGACGTTCATCTCGGTGCCGGGGCTCGCCTATCTCGGCAACTTCGGTTTTCTGCAGGTGTGTTTCGGCTACATCCTCGGCCGCATCGTCGTGGCGACCGTGCTGCTGCCGCGCTATTTCCAGGGCGATCTGGTGACGGCGTACACGCTGCTCGAGACGCGCTTTGGCCCGGCGACGCGCCGTTTCACGTCGGTGGTGTTCATGGCGACGCGGGCCATGGCAGACTCCGTGCGCGTCTTTGCGTCGGCCATCCCCATCGCGATTGTCATCGGCCCGTCCCTGCCACGAAATCTCGTCATGCCCGCGGCCATCCTGCTGCTGGGCGTGCTGACGATCATCTACACGTACCGCGGCGGCATGCGGGCGGTGGTCTGGACCGAACTGCTGCAGGCTGGCGTCTACGCCACCGGCGGCTTGGCCGCCGCCGTGCTCGTGGGCCGCTCCGTGCCTGGCGGATGGACGAACATCATTCAAGCGGCCCACGCGCAGGACAAGCTGCGGATTTTCGATTTCTACACCGGCATCGACCGTCCCTTCACGATCTTCGCCGGCGTCATCGGCGGCGCCGTGCTGACGATGGCGTCGCATGGCGCCGACCAGACCATCGTGCAGCGCATGCTGTCGGCACGGTCGCTCCGGGACGCCCAAAAGGCGATCATCGGCAGCGGCATCACCGTGCTCCTGCTGATGACGCTCTTCCTCACCGTGGGTCTGGGCCTCTGGTCGTTCTACGGAGGCGCCAAGTTCCCGTCGCCTGACACGATCTTCCCGACGTTCATCTTCGAGCGCATGCCCCACGGGCTCATCGGCTTGCTGGTGGCGTCGATTCTTGCGGCGACGATGAGCACGCACTCGGGCGCGATCAACTCGCTGGCCGCGACCACGACGCACGACATCTACGTGCCACTGAGCGGACGCAGCATCGACGACCCCGCGACGTTCCAGATGGGGCGCTGGTTCGCGCTGGCGTGGGGCATCGTCCTGACAGGGGGCGCCCTGCTCTTCCCCGAAGGGCAGACCCCGGTCGTGGTCATCGCGCTCTCCATTGCGTCGTTCACGCAGGGCGCGCTGCTCGGCGGCTTCTTCC
>CANNKR010000120.1 GCA_947504615.1 Gemmatimonadota bacterium
CCACGCCAGCCGCGCAACTGCGCGCGCAGGGCGAGATCGTAGTCTTCGGACAGCGTGTCGGCGTGCCAGCCGCCGGCGTCGGCAATGGCGGCGGCGCGCCAGACACCGGCCGACCCGTTGAAGCGGATGATGAAGCCGGCGCGATGGCGGGCTTCCTGCTCGACCACAAAGAAGGCGTCGAGCACCACGGCCTGCGCGCGGGTGAGCAGCGACCAGGTGCGGTTGAGATGCCCCCAGCGCCCTTGTACAAAGCCGACACGTGCGTCGGCAAAGCGCGGCATTATGCGGCGCAGGAAGTCGGGGTACGGACGGAAATCGGCGTCGAAGATGGCCAGGAACTCGCCGCGCGCCTGCGGGGTGCCGTGGGCGAGCGCCCCAGCCTTGTAGCCGGTGCGGTGCGCACGTCGCACGACCTGCACCGCCACGCCCTGCGCGCGCCAGTAGTCGGCGCGCTCGTCGATGATCGCCACGGTGTCGTCGGCGGAATCGTCGAGGATCTGCAACTCGAAGCGATCGCGCGGCCAGTCGAGGGCGGCGCAGGCGTTCATCACCTCGCGCGCAACGTGCCGCTCGTTGTACATCGGAATCTGCACGGTGACGAACGGGAGTTCGCCGGTGCCCGTGGGCGGCGTCACCGGCCTGGGGCCGCGCCGGACATACAGGTACAGCAGGTGCGCCTGCCCCACGCCGTACGTGAACAGCCCCAGCACGCCGAGCGCTTGTATGGCCAGCGCCACGATGGAAGCAGCAGGGCTGGTCAGGGCGGCGAACAGGGACGATTGCATGTGGCGGTAGTTTAGCCGCCGGGTCGTGGTAGAGCCACCGACCGTGGGGTATCTTCTGCGCGATGCGCATCACCCTTCGCTTCACCCTCCGTGTCGTGGCGGCCATGGTCGTCACGGCGGGTTCGCCGTGGGCGGGCTCCGTGTTGGCTGCGCAGACGCTTCGCGCCGCGGGTGCCAGTGAGCGCTGCGCGGGGGAGCGCGTGGTGGGCATTGCCCAGCGGGCGGTGCATCGCGAGTTGATCACGCGTGCGGGGCGCGTGGGTCGTGCCCTCACGCGTCGCCTGGAGCAGTTGCAGCCGGTGACCGACACGGGGGTGATCCGCCGGTATCTGCTGGTGCGCGTGGGTGAGCGGTGCGACGAACAGGCACGCGCCGAATCGGAGCGGATCCTGCGCGCGCAGCCGTTCATCAGCGACGCGGTCATTCGCGCGGTGCCGGCGGGGCCCGGCGACGTGCGACTGGAGGTGGAGACGATCGACGAGTTCCAGTTGCGTGGGGAGTATTGGGGGACGACGGGGCTGCCGGCGGGCATCGAAGGCGGCACGATGAACCTGATGGGGCGGGGCGAGGCGCTGTCGGGGCTGGTGGAGTACGGGTATGGCGGGCACATGGGCGCGGCGGTGTCGTTCACCGACTATCAGGCATTCGGGCGGCCGCTGGAACTGCTGGCAAGCGCGGCGGAGCGTCCGCTGGCGCACGCGGCGACGCTCAGCCTGCGCCGTCCGTTCCTGACCAACTTCCAGCGCAGCTCGTGGCTCGTGGGCGCCAACTACGACCGGCGCTACATCACGTTCCGGGCGCCGGAAATCCGCGACCTGTCGCTGGACTTTGCGCGCCGCCGCTGGGAGGCGGGGCGCGTGATGCGCGTGGGGTCGCCCACGTCCGGGGTGAACCTGGGGGTGGCGGTGACGGGGGAGGAATCGTGGCCGTTGGGGACGGTGGTCATTCGGGCGCATGGGCCCACGCCGGCGCCGGGCCCGCTGCTGCTGGCACGGTATCCGTCGTTTTCGGCGCTGCGCGCGGGGGTGGCCCTGGGCTTTCGCCACATCCACTTCACGACGGTACGCGGGTTCGACGCGATCACGGCACCGCAGGATATCGCCAAGGGGACCCAGGCGTTCGTGCTGCTGCTGCAGGGGGTGGCGCCGACGGCCACGCGCGAGGCCGATCAACTGGCGCTGTTCAATGTGATGATGGCGACGGGGACGCCGCGGTCGATGACGCAGATGGTGTGGCAGAGCGAGACGCGGTTTCCGCAGGGGGACGGCGTGGGCGGCAGCGACCGGCGGCCGCAGACCGTGGGGAGTGGGCGCCTGGCGTGGTATGGGCAGTCGGGGACGGCGCACACGACCATCGTGGGGGTGGAAGGATCGGGCGGGTGGCGGGCGCGGTTGCCGTTGCAGTTGACGTTCAGAGGCGATGACGCGGGGCTGCTGGGCTGGCGCACCACGGAAGGGGGCGGATCGCAGCGCGTGATTGCGCGCGTGGAGGATCGCTGGCGACTGCACGTGCCGGTGCGCCGCGCCGATTTTGCGATGGCCCTGCTGGCGCAGGCGGGGCGGCTGTGGGCGGGCGATGCACCGTACACCACGTCGACGCCGTGGCAGGCGGGGGTCGGTGTGGCGCTGCTGGCGGCGTTACCGGCCGGCAGCAAGCAGACGATCCGGCTGGAGATTGGCCGGGCGATAGGCCCGGGGGCGCCGCGCGGGCGCGAAATACGGATCAGCTGGACCGACCGCACGCGGTCGTTCTGGCGCGAGCCGGGCGACGTGTGGCTGGCGCGCGAAACGTCGTATGTGTCGCAGATATTCTAGGGCCATGCGACGCCTGATCTGCGCGCTCCTGATGCTGGCGTTGTGCGTGGCGCCGGGATTCGTGGTGGCGCAGGGTGCGGCGCAGGGCGTGCCGTCGGCGGCGCACACCGATTCGCTGTTCCGCGCGGGCGAGGCGGTGGCCTCGTACAACGCCGCCATGGCGCACGCGGCTCGCGCGAGCACGGACTACGAGGCGTTGTGGCGGGCGGCGCGCGCCGAAACGGTGCGTGGCGTGCTGAGCAATGATCCACGCGCCGAGAAGGCGCAGATGTACGTGCAGGGCGAAGGGTGGGCGCGCCGCGCCATTGCGCGCGCGCCGCAACGCCCCGAAGGGCACTACTGGCTGGCGGCGGCACTCGGCCGACGTGCGCGTCTCGAGAAGCTGTTCACGGTGGCCCGGCTGGCGGGCGAGGCGCACACGGAAGCACTGAAAATCCTGGCCATCGACTCGCTGTACCCGGGGGGACACGGGCTGCTGGGCAAGATGCACTCGGACGCGAGTGATCTTTCGCTGTTCGCGCGCGTGATAGCCTCGACTATTCTGGGGGCGTCGGTGGTGCGGACGGCGTCGTGGGAAGCGGGCGAACGCGAGTTGCTGCGGGCGGTGGCGCTCGATCCCGAAGCGGCGGTGTACCGGGCCGACCTGGCGCAGTTGTACCTGCGCACGCACCGCGAGCCCCAGGCCGACCGGGTGGTGCGCGCGTTATTGCTGCTCCCCGTGCGCACGCCGGCCGACACGTTCTTCAAACGCGACACGCGCGGCGCGCTGGAGAACTATCGCGCCAGGCGGTAGCGCACCGCCGCGGCTGTGCGATGCGCACCGATGTGTATATTCGGGAGAGTTTTCACAGGGCGCGACGGTCAGCGCCCTTGCCACTTCCGCCGCTACTTCCGACCGCCCACGGAGTTCCCGCATGCCTCTGCCTCCGCTTAAGCCCGACGATGCGCGTCGCGCCGGGGTGCAGACGCTGGTGGACGTGCTCGACTATCGCGCGGGGACGCAGCCCGATGCGGTGATCTTTCGTTCGCTCGCGAGTGACGGGAGTGCGCGCGCGGAACTGACCTTTGCCGGACTGCAGCACCGCGCGCGTGCCGCCGCCGCCGAGATGCGCGAGTACGTGGTGCCCGGCGACCGGGTGGTGTTGCTGGTTCCCCCGGGGCTCGACTACGTGGCGGCCTTTCTCGCCTGCCAGTACGCGGGGGTGGTGGCGGTGCCGGCATATCCGCCCAATCCGCGGCGTGCCGACGCGCGCGTGGCGCGCATCTTCGCCGACTGCGGCGCGCGCGTGGCGCTGGTGGCGCCCGAGTTCATTGCGCGCCTGGACGAATGGCTGGCACTGACCCCCGAACTGAGCGACGTGCGCTGGCTCGACATCACCCGCATTGCCAGCGGCAACGCTTCGTGGCGGCACCCCGGCACCACCGGCAGCGCGCTGGCGATGCTGCAGTACACGTCGGGGTCCACGGCTGAGCCGCGCGGCGTGATGCTGTCGCACGCCAACCTGCTCCACAATCTGGCGGTGATTCATCGAGTCACGGCGCACCGCGAGGACGATTGCGCGGTGTTCTGGCTGCCGCCGTTCCACGACATGGGGCTCATTGGCGGCATCCTGGAGCCCGTCTACGCCAGCGTGCCGACGATGCTGATGGCACCGGCGTCGTTCCTGCAGCGCCCCATTCGCTGGCTCGAGGCGATCTCGCAGTATCGGGCGACCACCACGGGGGCGCCGAACTTTGCGTACGACCTGTGCGTCGATCGCATTGCGCCGGGGGAATGCGACGGCATTGACCTGTCGTCGCTGCGCACGTTGTTCAACGGCGCGGAGCCGGTGCGTGCAGACACCATGATTCGGTTTGTGGAGCGCTTTGCCCCCTACGGGCTGCGCGACGACGTGATGTTGCCGTGTTACGGGCTGGCCGAGGCGACGCTGCTGGTCTCCGGTGGACCGTCACGCCGACCGCTGTCGGTGATCAACGCCGATCGCGCTGCGCTGCAGGCGGCCTCGCTGCGACGCGGCGAGGAGCGCGAGTCGGACGTGCCGCTGGTCCCGTCGGGCGAGGCTGACCCCGAACTGCGCGTGGTCATCGTGGACCCCGACACGGGCATCGCGTGCGCCGCCGATCAGGTGGGCGAGATCTGGATTGCGGGCGACAGCGTGGCGGCGGGCTACTGGAATCGACCGGCACTGACCGAAGCAACGTTCGGTGCACGCCTCGCGGGGAGCGATGCGCGGTTCCTGCGCTCTGGCGACCTGGGGGTCTTCACCGGGCGCGAACTGCTGGTGACGGGGCGGCTGAAGGACCTGATCCTCATTGAAGGGCGCAACTACTATCCGCACGACATCGAAGTCAGCGCCGCGCGGTGCCACAGTGCGTTGCGCCCGGGGTTCCTGGCGGCGTTCGGTGTGCCGGGCTCGTCGCGTGAACGGCTGATCCTGGTGGCCGAAGTCAGCCGGCAGCACGACGCCCAGCAGAACGGGGCGTTGTTCGATGCCATCCGCACCACGCTGGCCGCCGACACGGGGGTGGTGCCCGACGAGATCGTCCTGCTGACGCAGCACACGATTGCGCGCACCTCGAGCGGAAAAATTCGCCGACGGGCCTGTCGGTTGTCGTTCCTCGAAGGATCGCTGGACGAAGTGGGGCACTGGCGCGCTCCGGGGGGCGACGTGGCGCCGCCCGCCGAGGCGATTGCGGCGTTCATCCTGGACTGGATTGCGCGCGAACTCCCTGTGGACCCGCAACGCCTGCACCCGGGCGCTTCGGCGCGTGACGTGGGACTGGACTCACTGTCGGTGACACTGCTGACGGTGGCGCTCGAGGAACGGTTGCGCCGCCGCGTGTCGCCGGCCGAAGTGTGGGAGCAACCCGACATCCGTGCGCTGGCGCGCCACTTGGCACAACAGGACGGCAGCAATGACGCCACGAAGCCGCGTCGCCACTTCGGGGCACCCACCAAGGCGAGCACCACCGTGCGCGACTGGCCCGAGTACGGCGAGTTGCAGGGGCGCCTTGCGCAGGTGAATGGACTGGGTGAGGGGCTGCCATTCTTCCGCGCGCACGAAGGGGTGCCGGGGCGCGTGGCGTCGATCGACGGCCGCGACGTGCTCAACTTTTCCAGCTACAACTATCTGGGGCTCGCCGGCCATCCGGCGGTGATCGCCGCCACGCAGCGGGCCGTGGAGACGCTGGGCACCTCGGTGTCGGCCAGCCGCGTGGTGGCTGGCGAACGATCGTTGCACGTGTCGCTGGAACAGGAGATCGCCGCGTTTCTCGGTGTCGATGCCGCCACGACGTACGTGGGCGGCCACATGGCCAACACGGGGACGATCTCGCACCTGATGGGGACCGACGATGTGGTGCTGTGCGATGCCTGGCTGCACAACAGCGGCATGCAGGGGGCGGAGTTCTCAGGGGCGCGGCGGCTGGTCTTTGCGCACAACGACTGGCGATCGCTCGACTCCCTGCTGGGGAAAGTGCGCGAGGAACACCGCCGCGCGCTGGTGCTGATCGAAGGAGTGTACAGCGCCGACGGCGACGTCCCCGACCTCGCGCGGTTCATCGACGTGAAGACGCGCCATCACGCCCTGCTGATGGTGGATGAAGCGCACTCGCTGGGTGTGCTGGGTGTGACAGGACGCGGCATTGCCGAACATGCGGGGGTGGACCCCCGCGCGGTGGACATCTGGATGGGGACACTCAGCAAGGCGCTCGCAAGCTGCGGTGGCTACATCGCAGGCGACTCGGCGCTGATCGAGTACCTGAAGTTCACGTCGCCGGCCTTTGTGTTCAGTGCGGGGATGACGCCGGCCAACACGGGGGCCGCGCTCGAGGCGCTGCGCACGCTGCGCGCCGAACCGAAGCGCGTGACGCAGCTGCGCGAGCTGGCGCAGTACTTCGTGTCGGCCGCGCGCGCCGCGGGGCTGAACACGGGAACGAGCGCCGGCACCCCGGTGATCCCGATTCTCATTGGCGACTCGGCGCTGGCCATTCGCCTGTCGGCGCGGCTGCTGGAAGCGGGAGTGAGCGCGGCGCCGATGGTGGCCCCCGCCGTGCCCGAGCAGCTGGCGCGCCTGCGTTTCTTCGTGACCATCGAGCACACGCGCGAAGACATCGACGTGGCGGTGCGCGCGGTGGTGGATGCGATGGCAACGCTGGGGATGCCGGTGGGCGTGGCGCGGTGACGGACGCGTCGAGGGGCGCCGTCACCACGTCCGTACGTGTGCGGCGCGTGGCGACCGCGGGCGACCTGCGGGCGTTCATCGACCTGCCGTACCGGATGTTCGTGGGCGAGGAGTTCGCCAACTGGGTGCCGCCGCTGCGCGTGGCGGTGCGTGACGCGCTGGACGAAACACACAATCCGTTCTACCGCGAGGCCGCGCGCGAACTGTTCCTGGCGTTCGACGGCGATCGCGTGGTGGGGCGCATTGCGGCCATCGAGAATCGCGCGCACAACAAATTTCACGAAGACCGCACCGGGTTCTGGGGGTTCTTCGAGTGCATTGACGACGCGGCGGTGGCACGCGCGCTGTTTGATGCGGCCGCAGGATGGCTGACCGCGCGCGGACTGACCGCGATGTGGGGGCCGATGAGCCCGAGCACCAATCACGAGTGCGGCTTGCTGGTGCGCGGCTTCGAACACCGCCCCACGTTCATGACGCCGTGGAACCCGTCGTACTACGACGCGCTGTGCGCCTCGGCGGGGCTGACCAAGGCCAAGGATCTGCTGGCGTTCTGGTTTGCCATCGATGGCCCCGGCTTTGAGCCGCCCGAGTTACTGACCCGGCACGCGGAGCGTGCGCTCAAGGGCGGGCGGCTGACATTTCGCGACATCAGCATCAAGAATTTTGCCCGCGACGTGGGAATCTGCTGGTCCATCTACAACGATGCCTGGGAACGCAACTGGGGCTTCGTGCCGATGACGGAGGACGAGTTCCAGCACGCGGCCAAGGACCTGAAGATCCTGCTGCGGCCGGAGCTGTCGTTCATTGCGTACGTGGACGACGTGCCGGCGGGGTTCATGCTGGCCGCCCCCGACTACAACGAGGTGTTGCGCTTCAACCGCAGCGGACGGCTCTTTCCGTTGGGGCTGGCGCGGATGCTCTGGTACAAGCGGCACGTGCGCAGCGCTCGCGTCTTTGCCTTGGGGACTAGTGCGGCGTACCGGTCGCGCAGTATTCTGGCGCTGTTCACGTACGAGATCATGCGGCGCGGGCGCGTGCTGGGCGGCGTGGGGGCCGAGGCGTCGTGGCTGCTGGAAGACAATCAGCTGATCGTGAAGCCGATGCGCACGATGGGGGCCACCGAGCGGATGACGTGGCGCATATACGAGCGGGCACTGACCGTGACGGACGCATGACTCGGCGTCGCGTGGTCGTCACCGGCATGGGCGCGCTGACGCCGTGCGGCGTGGGGCTGGATGCCACGTGGGCGGCGATCACGGCGGGGACCAGCGGCATTGGCCCCATCACCCTGTTTGATGCCACGTCATTGGCGACGCGCTTTGCCGGCGAGGTGCGCGGGTTCGTCCCCGAAGACCATATGGACCGCAAGCTGGCGCGTCGCCTGGGCCGCTACCAGCAGTTTGCGATGGCCGCGGGCGAGATGGCGATGCGTGATGCAGGGCTGGTGGTGGCGCCGGCCGCCGCTGAACGCGCCGCCGTGGTGGTGGGGTCGTGCGTGGGCGGGTTGTCAGAAGCCGAAACCGCGATGCTCGCCACGGGACTGCGCGATCCATCGTCGGTGGGGCCGTTCTTCATCCTGAACGTGCTGCCCAACATGGCGGCCAGTCAGCTGTCCATGCGCCACGGCTTCAAGGGCCCGAGCTGGAGCACCAACAGCGCCTGCGCCACCAGTGCACACGCTTTGGGCGACGCCATGCGCGTGATTCAGCGCGACGAAGCCGACGTGGTGCTGGCCGGCGGCGCCGAGGCGCCCGTGGGGTTCATGTGCCTGGCGGGGTTTGGTGCGCTGCGTGCGCTGAGCACGCGCAACGACGACCCGACGCGCGCGAGCCGCCCGTTCGACGCCGGTCGCGACGGTTTTGTGCTGGGCGAAGGATCGGCGATGCTGGTGCTCGAGGAACTGGAGCATGCACGGGCCCGCGGCGCGCGCATTTACGCCGAGCTGGCGGGGTATGGGTCGAACTCCGACGCGCACCATGTGACGCAGCCGGCGCCGGAACACGAGGGGGGGCAACGCTGCATGCGGGCCGCGTTGCGCGACGCGCAGCTGGCGCCCACCGACATTGGCTACATCAATGCGCACGGCACCTCCACGCCGCTGGGCGACGTGGCCGAGTGCGTGGCGATTACGGCGGTTTTTGGGGATCACGCGCGCGTGGTGCCGGTATCGTCCACCAAGTCGATGATGGGGCACTTGACGGGGGCGGCCGGGGCGGCCGAGGCGTGCCTGAGCATTCTGGCGATGACCACCGGGGTGATTCCGCCGACGATCAACCTCGACCAGCCCGACCCCGCCATTTCGCTGGATTGCGTCCCCAACGCATCACGGCGCCAGGAGTCTGGCGCCGTGATGAGCAACTCGTTCGGGTTTGGTGGTACCAACGCGGTGCTGGTCTTTGCGCGCGTGGACGACCAGTAGCGCGTTCTACTTTTTGGTGATGGCCCAGACGGCGGCCAGCGACGCCACCAGCTGTGCAAAGGTAGAGATGGACGCGATGGCGTTGTTTATGGTCGACGTGGTGGCGGACGGTACTGTCCGCCGAGCCCCTTTGAATTGCTTTTGCAGTACTCCGTGGCCCTCCGCGCCCCTCCGGTCTCCGCGTTGAAAAAGCCGAACCTCAAGTTCCCCACCGCTGCGGCCTGCGTGATCTGCGGATAAACTTGCTGCATGACTTCGGGACCCTGCTCACGCGCTGACGCGCCGCGCATTGCCATTGTGCACGAGTGGCTGACCACGCTGGGTGGGTCGGAGCTGGTGCTGAAGGAGATGCTGGCGGTCTTTCCGCAGGCGGACCTGTTCGCGCTGGTGGACGTCCTGACGCCGGGGGATCGCGAGGCGCTGGGGCTGACGGGTCGCACGATACGCACCACGTGGATGCAGCACGTGCCACGCATCGGCCGGTGGTACCGTCACCTGTTGCCGCTGATGCCCAGCGCGGTGCGCGGGCACGCGCTGGACGGCTACGACGTGGTGATTTCGAACACGCACGCGATGGCCCATCGGGTGCGCGTGGCGCCCGGCACCACGCACCTGGTGCACTGCCACTCCCCCATGCGCTACGCGTGGGACCTGCGCGAGCAGTATCTGTCCGAAGCAGGGCTGGATCGTGGACTGACGGGGATGATGGCGCGCGCCCTGCTGGAGTGGGTGCGTCGCGGCGATGCGCGCGCAGCGCAGACGCCGCAGGCGTACGTGGGGGTGTCGGAATACATCCGCCAGCGCATTTCACGGTGCTATGGCCGCACCTCCACCCTGATCTACTCGCCGGCCGACGTGGACTACTTCACGCCCGGCGGGGAACGCGCCGATTTCTACGTGGCGGCGTCCCGCATGGTGCCGTACAAGCGCATCCCGC
>CANNKR010000121.1 GCA_947504615.1 Gemmatimonadota bacterium
ACATCTATGTCGAGACGGTGGGTGCGTGCCCGGCGGGGACGGCGAAGGTAGCCACTGGCGTGCGTTGCTACCTGAATGGCGGGCGCTGGAAGGCGCTGCGCCGCGAGATCGACACGCTGCGCGTGGCCGGCGAGGCGCCGCGCGTGCTGGTCACCGAGTTCTCCGAGCACGGACCGCTGGTTGGTGAGGACACCGCGCGGCATCGTGCCTTTGCGCTGCGCTTTGTGGGGTCGGAGCCCGGGACGGCGGGGTACATGGCCTCGCTCGCACTGAACCGGGTCAACGATTGGCGCACATTCAAGGCCGCCGCCGCGCGCTGGAAGCTTCCGACGGAAAACCTCATCTACGCCGACGTCGAGGGCAACATCGGCTGGGTGGCCGCGGGGCTCATGCCGAAGCGCCACTGGTCGGGGACGTTGCCGGTGCCGGGAACGGGCGGCTACGAGTGGAACGGATTCCTCCCCTTTGATTCGCTCCCGATGGCGTACAACCCGCCCAGCGGGTTCGTGTCGACGTCCAACAACAACATTCTCCCTGCAGGCTATAAGCATCCCCTGAACTACGAGTGGGCCGCACCGTACCGCGGCCAGCGCGTGCGTGACGTCCTGTCGGCGGGGCGCGACTTCACGGTGCAGTCGTTCCAGCAGTTGCAGCACGACGACCTCTCGCTGCCGGCTTCGCAACTGGTGCCGCTGCTGGTCTCGGCGGCGGGGCGACAGGGGCTGTCGGCGCGCGCGGACGTGCAGCGCATGGCGCGATGGGATTATCGGATGTCGCGTGAGGCGATCCAGCCGGTCTGGTTTGAAGAGTGGGTCGCTGTACTGGGTGACCGGGTGTTCGGGCCACGCATCCCCGCCGCGGCGCGTGCCGTGGTGAGCAAGCGATGGGACCTGCCGACGCTGATCCGCCTGCTGGGGAACCCCGATGCGCCGTTCGGGGCGAACCCCGGGGCGGCTCGTGATCCACTGCTCATGGCAGCCCTTGAGGACGCCGGCGCACGTGTAGTGAAGGCCTTCGGCGCGGATTCCACCCGATGGAAGTGGGGTGCGCTGCATCAGGCGAGCTTCCCGCACCCGCTGTCACGTGCCTTCGACCTGCCGTCGGTGTCGCGCGGCGGCGACGGCAACACGGTGTACGCCTCACCGGGACCGGGGACCACGCAGACGCACGGCGCCTCGTTCCGCGAGATCATCGATCTGGCCAATTGGGACCAGTCCGTGGCGACGAGCACCCCGGGACAGAGCGGGCAGCCCGGCAGCCCGCACTACGCCGACCTGCTGCCACTCTGGGGGAACGACCAGTACTTCCCCCTGGTCTACAGCCGGGCAGCGGTGGAGCGGGCGACGAAACATCTTCTTGTGCTGCAGCCTGAAAGGAAGCGGTAACCCGTCCACCGTCTACCGTCTACCGTCCACCGTCTACCGTCTACCACCATGCGCATCCTCCGCGTTGCCCTGTTACTCGCTGTAACCGTCTCCGCCGCCTGCCGGGTCAGCGTCGTTCGCAAACCCGCCGCAGCTCCCGCACCGACCGCATCGGGCGACGTGGCGTTCCTCCATCCGTTCGGCGCGCCCACGCGCCCATTTTCGCCGGCGGTGCGCGTCGGCAACATGCTGTATCTCGCCGGACAAGTGGGCACGGACCCCTCGGCGGCGGGCGGCGTGGTGCCGGGCGGCATTGAAGCCGAGACGCGGCAAACGCTGAACAACATCAAGCAGGTGCTCGACGCGGTGGGGTCGTCGATGGACCGCGTGGTGAAGTGCACGGTGTTCATGGCCGACATGAAGGAATGGGACGCCATGAATGCGATCTACCGGACGTATTTCACGGCGCCCAACTATCCGGCGCGCTCAGCGTTGGGAACCAACGGACTGGCGCTCAACGCCCGCGTCGAGATCGAATGCCTCGCGGTGGCCAAGTGAGCGCACGCACAGCGCTCGGCCGTGCGCACCGATTGCCGGTGGCCGCGCTGGTGCTGTGCGTGAGTGTCGCCATGTCGGCCGCCGTGTCGGTCGGCGCGCAGACGGTGGGGAAGGGGCGCGTCGTCTCCGACTCGCTCTGGTCGTACGCGCTGGGGACGCGCAAGCACGCGCTGGTCTACCTGCCGCCCTCGTATGACCGGTCGCGGACGCGGTTCCCCGTGGCGTACTACCTGCACGGGCTTTCGGGAAACGAGACCAACTGGGTGAAGGCGGGGCGCCTTGACGCCACGATGGACTCCCTGGTGGCCGGCGGAATGCGCGAGATGATCGTGGTGATGCCCGACGGGGACGACTCGTGGTGGGTGACGTCGAGTGCCTTGCCCGACGTGCCCGCCTGTCTTCGGTCCCTGCCTGCGTACGCCGGCGACCCCGATACGTTCTGCGTGCCGTGGCCGCACTACGACGATTTCATCGCGTACGACCTGGTGCGGTTCGTCGACGGCAAGTACCGGACGCGTTCGGACCGCGCCCATCGCGGCGTGGCGGGACTGAGCATGGGAGGCTTCGGCGCGATGATGCTCGCGCTGCAGTTTCCCGAGACCTTCGCTGCCGCCGCGTCCCACTCGGGTGTGGTGTGGCCGCTGGAGTGGGCCCCCGATGGGGTGCTGGCCCGCCCAGCCGGTTCCATCGACTCCACGTGGACACGCATTCGCGCCGGTGGTGTGGGAACGAGCATGCGTGCCGCCTTCGGCCGTGACACCGTGGGGTGGTTCGCGCGTGACCCGTCGCATCTGCTCGACCGTGCCAAGGCCCGTAGCGCGCCGTTGCCGGCGCTCAAGGCCGATTGTGGCGTGGCAGACCCGTTCCTGGCCGGCAACCGTGCGTTTCGCGATGCACTGGCAGCACGCGGGGTCGCGCTCGAGTACACCGAGTTCCCCGGAGCGCACGACTGGACCTACTGGCGCACGCACGTGGGAGAGAGCCTGGGGTGGCTGGCGGGGGAGATAGGTAGACGGTAGACGGTGGACGGTAGACGGTGGACGGTAGACAGCGTACGGGCATGCTCTGCTGTTTCGCCTAGCGGGGGTTCACGGTAAGTTCCCCGTGTGCCCCAGTTCTTCCCCCGCAAGACCATCGCCTGGGAGGTCGTCGAAGATCCGACGGCCATCCGACGCCTGTCCAACTCGCTTCCCGAGATGGCGCTCGTCACGGGCGTCACGTTGCGGCTGTACCGTGCCTACGTGCTGTCGCACGGGTCGCCGGAAAGTGGATGGTGGGTCGGTTCGACCGTCGTCATCGGGACCGTGCTGCTGCTTGCGATGCTCACGGTGCACCTGGCCAACTTCACGGTGCGGCACTGGTGGTGGCGCGCGCCCCTGTTTGCCGCGCTCGAGGCGGGCACCGAGATCATGATGTCGCTGGCCCTCACCGCGATGGGGCTGGAGAAAATCGGCAGCGGCGTCGCCGAACTCAGCGACTGGCTACCGGGCGCCACCCAGGTGCTGGCGTGGCGCATGGTCATCATCGTCCCGTTCACGCTGCTGCTGGCCGTGGTCGTCACGATCGTCCGCCGCCTCCTGCTGGCCAGCGAAAACCGCACGTCCACGGCGCGCCGCGTGTCCGAGGCCCGCTTGGTTGTTGACGAGCCGCCGGCGCCGCCGGCCGCCTGAGTTTCACTTCACCAGCAGGACCACATATGACGCGATTCTTGCGTGTCTCGCTCGCCGCCATCGTTCTCGCCGCTGCGCTTCCAGTTGGCGCACAGCGCACCGCCGGCCGGCTGGCGGACCGGCAGCGCCCGTTCGGCACACTCCGCGAACAGGCCGACCGGCAACAGCGCTGGCTCGAGACGCGCCTCAAGACCGTGCTGCCGTCACTGATGCGCGCCAACGGCATCGACATGTGGGTGGTGCCGATGCGCGAGTACGCCGAGGACCCGGTGTTCTCGTCGCTCGTCTCGCCGACCACGTTTTCGGCGCGCCGCCGCACCATCTATGTGCTGTTCGACAAGTGCTCGTCGTCGGGGCGCGTGGACCCGGGCGACGGGTCGTGCCTGGAGCGCATCGCGCTCGGCGGATCCTCGCAGGGCGGGGTTTTTGAAGCTCGACGATCCACCGCGCCGGTGGAAGCGGCCGTCGGTGGCCGGCAGGCGGAGTTGTGGGGCGACGAACAGTGGGCGGTGCTGAAAGCGGTGGTCGAGGAACGGAACCCCCGCGTCATCGGCATTGATTACTCCCGCGTCTTCGCCTTCACCGACGGTTTGACGCACGGCGAATACGTGGGCATGACCGAGGCGCTGGGCACGCGCTGGACGGCGCGGATGAAACCCGCCGAGGAACTGCCGCTGCAGTTCATCGCATCGCGTGTGGCGGACGAGGGGGCCTTTTACGGGCAGCTGCAGCAGCTCGTGTGGGAGCTCATCGGCGAGATGTACTCTGCCAAGGTGATCATTCCCGGGAAGACGCGGACGGGTGATCTGGTGTGGTGGTGGCGCCAGCGGGTGAACGATCTGGGCCTGGGGACGTGGTTCCAGCCGGGCATCGAAGTGCAGCGGCAGGGAGTGGAGGAACCCGGTGAGGACGTGGTGATCCAGCGGGGCGACGTCATTCATTGCGATGTGGGGATCACGGCGCTGGGACTGAACAGCGACACGCAGCACATGGCGTACGTGCTGAAGTCGGGCGAGACGGATGCGCCCGCAGGGCTCAAGCAGGCGCTGGCGAATGGGAATGCACTGCAGGAGCTGGTGATGGCCGAGATCCGCCCGGGGCGCACGGGCAATGAGATCCTGGCGGCGGCGCGCGCGACGATGAAGGCCAAGGGGATCAACGGCACCATCTACTCGCATCCCATCGGGATGCATGGGCACGGCGCGGGGCCGTTGCTCGGGCTGTGGGACTATCAGGACGGCGTGCCGGGGCGTGGCGATGCCAAGGTGATCGCGAACATGTGGTACTCGATCGAACTGCAGGCGACGACGCCGGTCCCGGAGTGGAAGGGGCAGGCGGTGCGGATGGCGCTCGAAGAAGACATGATGATCGGCACCGATGGCACGCCGCGCTGGGTGAAAGGACAGCAGAAGGCGCTCTGGCTGGTGCGGTAGAGCGTTTCCATCTGGATTCGTTTGTTCAACACGGAGACCGGAGGAGCGCGGAGGGCCACGGAGGAAATCCCATGGGGGCGTTGGCGGAAAGCACTGTCCGCCCGGGCCCCATTGAAATGCCGTTGCCGTACTCCGTGGCCCTCCGTTCCCTCCGGTCTCCGTGTTGAGAAAAACCGGTCCCGCGTTGAAGTAACCGGCCTCTCCGTCGCACGAGCCATGCATCGGCTACCCTGTGCCCGGGGTACTAGATTTATCAGATCGTTCGTCGTCTCTCGTCCATCGCCCGGTCCATGAAGAAGAAGAAAGAACTCATCGTCGTCGGCGACCGTGTGCTGATCCGTCTCGAGGACGGGGAAGAGCGCACCAAGGTGGGCCTCTACCTGCCGGCCACGGCGGTGGAGGGACAACAGGTGCAGGGCGGGACCATCGTGGCCACTGGACCCGGCATGCCCCTGCCATCGGTGGAGGATCACCTCGACGAGCCGTGGCGCATTACGGCCGGCCGCGATACCAAGCACGTCCCCATGCAGGCCAAGGTGGGTGATTACGCCCTGTTTTTTCGCAAGGCGGCCGTGGAGATCACCTTCGAGGACGAACGGTTCCTCGTGGTACCCCAGGCAGCCATACTCACGCTGGCCCGATAGCAGACCCCCCAACCCGGAAGCGTTTCCCATGATCTACCCTGAACCGATGGTCGCGCCGATGCGCGCTGAACTGACCTGCCTTGGCGTGCAGGAGCTGCGCACCTCGGCCGCCGTCGCCGAAGCACTCGGCAATGCCAAGGGCACCGCGCTGGTGGTGGTGAACTCCGTCTGTGGCTGCGCGGCGCGCAATGCGCGTCCGGCCGTGGCGGCGGCGCTGCAGGACGGGGTGAAGCCCGACCATCTCTATTCCGTGTTCGCGGGGCAGGATGTCGATGCCACGCAGGCGGCGCGCGCATTCTTCACGGGCTATCCGCCCTCGTCGCCGTCCCTCGCACTGCTGAAGGATGGCCGACTGGTGACGATGCTGGAGCGTCACCAGATCGAGGGACGTACCGCGGATGAAATCGCACAGGACCTGCGTCGCGCATTCGACAAGTACTGCGCGACGGCTGCGACCGCGTAAAAATATTTTTCAAATACTCTGGCGCGAATTGACCGAATGCTTATACCTTTTTGATACCAATACGAACAACTGATTGGCAATCGCGTGCGGTTCGCGCCGCGCACGTACAAGAGGACCGGCCTCCGGGGGCCGGTCCTTCTTGTATTAACTGCAGAGAAATACAGAAAACGACAGAGAACGACAGAGTACTACAGAGGAGGGAGGGGAGCCCTCTGTCGCATTCTGTCATCTTCCCTTTATATTTCAAAGCACATGCGCCTCCCCGCAACCGACCGTCCCTCGGCCCTTGCCGATCACGCTGCCGACCAGCTCGCGTTCATCCGCGACACCATGGTGCGCGCGGGGCGATTCACCGCGGTGTCGGGGGTGGGGACGATCGCCGCGGGGGTGATCGGCGGCACCGCCGCTGTGCTCACGCCGCAAACCCATTCGCCCGGCCAGCGCCTCGCGCTCTGGCTGGTGACCGCCGCAGTCGCCATGGTGCTCTCGCTGATTCTGATCGCCCGCAAGGCGCGGCGTTCGGGGCAATCGCTGCGCACGGGACCGGCGCGCACGTTCGCGCTGGCGTTTGCCCCCGCCCTCGGGGCCGGGGCATTGCTCACCATCGCGCTCGTGCATGCCGGCGCCTGGGACATGCTTCCTGGAACGTGGCTGGTCTGCTACGGCGCTGCCGTCGTCTCGGGCGGTGCGTTCTCGGTGCGCGTCGTCCCTGTGCTTGGCGTCTGCTTCGTGGCCCTGGGGGCGGCGGCGCTCTTCCTGCCGCCGGTGACCCACGTCTGGCTTCTGGGCGCCGGTTTCGGCGGACTGCACCTCGTCTTCGGCCTCTTCATTGCGAGGTACCACGGTGGCTAAGAGTTCCGCTTCCGCCTCAAAGCGCGGCGACAAGAAGCGCACGCACGCCGGGCCTGCCCTGGTACCGGTGCTCGGTGGCGAACCCGTGCCGAGCGCGCTCGACAAGCTCATCCACGACCGCGTACGCCTGGGGATCATCAGTGCCCTGGCCGTCAACGACCACCTGAGCTTCACCGAACTGCGCGACCTCCTGGCACTCACCGACGGCAACCTCAGCGTGCACGCGCGCAAGCTCGAGGAAGGGGGCTACGTGCAGTGCCAGAAGGGATTCGACGGCCGCGTGCCCAAGAGCGAGTATCGCCTGACCGCGGCGGGGAAGCGGGCGCTGGAGCGGTACCTGGGGCACATGGAAGCGCTGATCGAGGCGACGCGAGGGGGGCGGTAGAAAGAGGGACAAGCAAAAGGAAGCTTTACGCTTTGGGCTGTACGTATTACGCCGTACGTCGCCCTGGGGCAGCGTACGGCGCATTTCGTACGGCGTAAAACGTACAGCCTACAGCCTAAAGCTTCGTTTGTTGAACGCCCTTACTCGAACGCCGCCTAGGACTGCCGAATCCACCTCGCCAGCTCCCGCATGGTTGGCCGCTTGCCGTACATCAGCAGCCCGACGCGGTAAATGCGCGCTGACAGCCACACGCAAATGGCGCACGTCACGGCGACGCCAGTGAGCGAGCCCACGAGTTCGTACCACGGCACCTGAATGGCCGCCATGCGCATGGGCATGATCACGGGTGCCGAAAACGGAATCCAGCTCACGATCTCTGCCAGTCGGCTCGTCGGGTTGAGCATTACCGGCTGGGCAAAGATGATGCTGAATACCAGCAGCATCACCACGGGCTGCGCCGCCTGGTTGGCGTCCTCCTGGCTCGACACCATCGCCCCGACCGCGGCAAAGAGCGCGGCGTACAGGCCGTAGCCAAGAATGAAGAAGAGCACGAGGGCCACAATCAGCATCGGGGGCACTTCCGGCAGCGGGATAGCCGGCATCGCCGGCATCCCGAGCTTGACGAAAATCTGCGCGCGGAAGTGGTAGAGCCCGGCGGCGCTCCCCAGCCAGACCGCCTGCTGCAGCAACCCCACCGCGCCCACGCCGATGACCTTCCCGGCGAGCAGCACATCCGTCGACACCGACGACACGATGACTTCGGCCACGCGCGTCAGCTTCTCCTCGAGGACACCGCGCAGGATGTTCTGCCCGTACAGCACGATCATCATGTACAGCAGGAACGCAATCATGAAGCCGAAAATGGCGCTGCCGATCCCCGACCCGCCGCGTCCCGTGTCGGTGATGCGCTCGGCGCTCATGTCCACCTTCACCTTGGTGAGCGCTTCCACCCGCCTGGGATCGAGTCCCTCTTTCTCGAGCCGCTGGCCCAGAATGGCCGAGCGCAGCGCCGTCTCGATGATCTGCACCTCGTTCAGCGACGAGGCGTTGCGTCCGGCATAGCTCGCCTTCTGGGCGGAGATGGTGAGCGAGTCGAGCACCAGGTAGCCGCGGCGCGTCTTCGCCATCACGTCCCGGGTCGCCAACGACTCGGCGGCGGCCACTTCGTTCGGAGCGACGGCCACCACCTGCGTGGCCGCCGCGTCACCCATGGGACCGCCGTTGAGGCGCGTGGCCACGCGATCACCCAGTCCGGTGCCGGTGGCATCGATGATCCGGATATCGGCGACACGCACGTCCTTCATCCCGCGCACCGACAGGTACGCGGGGAGCACCATGATGACGCCGAAGAAAAGCGGACCAAAGACGGTGACGATGACGAACCACTTGGTGCGTACGCGCTCCATGAACTCGCGCTTGATGACCGTCCAGAGTTTAGCCATGACCAGACATCCCCTCTTCAATGCCCGTCGCCCCGACCTTCTCCAGGAAGATCTGGTGGAGCGAGGGCTGGATCAGTTCAAAGCGCTGGACCATCGCGCCGGCGCCCACGAGGCGCTGCAGCAGCTGTTGCGGGTCGCCGCCGACCGCGAGCTCGATTTCGAAGAACCGGTTGGAGTCGTCCATGCGCGACACGAGCGTGTGGTCGCCGAGGATCGCCGAGACGTCGGCGGACGGGTCGCCGGCGATGGCCAGCGCGACGTTCCTCTTGTTGTGCTCCGACTTGACCCCCGTCACCGTGCCATCGAGCACCTTCACGCCCCGTGCGATGATGCACACCGAGTCGCACAGCCGCTCGGCGTTGTCCATCAGGTGGGTGGAGAAGATCACGGTTTTCCCGCGACGCTTGAGATCCACCACGGTGTCCTTGAGCGCCTGCGCGTTGATCGGATCGAGGCCGCTGAACGGTTCGTCGAGAATCACGACGTCCGGGTCGTGCAGCAGCGTGCCGATGAACTGCACCTTCTGTTGCATGCCGCGCGAGAGTTCGTCGACCTTGGCGTTTCCCCAGTCCTTTTCGGCGGTGCGCAGCGACAGGCGGTCGAGCCACTCGTCGATGCGCTTGTCAGCGGTCCGGGCGTTCACGCCCTTCAGCTCGGCCAGAAAGCGGAGGAGCCGCCGGACCTGCATCTTCTTGTACAGGCCGCGCTCCTCGGGCAGGTAGCCGAGGCGGTCGAGCAGGCCGGACGCGGTGTTCGGCTGGCCGAGCAGGGTGATGGTCCCGGAGTCGGGAGCGATCACGTTGAGGATCATCCGGATGGTCGTCGTCTTGCCGGCGCCGTTCGGGCCGAGGAGGCCGTAGACGGCACCGCGGGGGACGGCGAGCGAGAGATCGCTCACCGCCACGTGCTCGGCGAACCGCTTGGTGATCCCCCGGATTTCGAGGGCGAGATCTTGCATGGCAGGTGAGGTTGATGGACCAGCGAATATACGAAGACGGCGGGGGCCGGGGGGAAGGGGTTGAGGCAGAGGCGCTATTGGGTGACACTACGCGGGTGACGAAGCACTCGATATTCCCTCGGGGCGCCGCGCTGGCGGTCGGCGTGGCGGTGGCCGTGGCGGCCGCCGTGGGCGGCGCGTGCGGTGGCGCTGGCGGCGAACACGCTGCCCCGCGACTGCTCGTGGTCTTTAACGCAGGGTCGCTGGCTCGCCCGCTGAAGGCCGCGCTCGACTCGTTTGCCGCGCGCGACGGGGTGCAGGTGCAGCAGGAGAGCGCCGGGTCGCTGGAGACGG
>CANNKR010000122.1 GCA_947504615.1 Gemmatimonadota bacterium
CCCGACCGGCAACGCACAGCCCGTCGATCTCCCGGCACCTCCGACGACGCTGACTGATCAGCACGGAGCATCCGTCGTCCTCGCCGACATCCGGCAACCAGCGATCGTCACCGTGGCCTTTGCCCACTGCGACGTCATCTGTCCGACGACCGTGCGCCACATCATGAGTGCGCGCGTGGCGGCAGGACATCCCGAGATGCCGCTGTACATCGTGACCGTCGATCCGTGGCGCGACACGATCGAACGGCTTCCGACCATCGCCCGCTCCTGGGCGCTGACGCCAAGCGATCACGTGCTCTCGGGAGATACCACCGCCGTGGCCCGCACCCTCGACCTCCTGGCCGTCGGGCGCCAGCGCGACGAGAAGACGGGGGACGTGGCGCACGCCATCGTCGTGCTGCTGCTCGACGGGCGCGGTCGCGTGTCGCAGCGCTTTGACGGCGACGCGCGCGGGCTCGGCGCCGCGCTCACCGCCCAGCGCTAGCCGCCCAGCGCTAGCCGCCCAGCGCTAGCCGCCCAGCGCCTCGACCGGCGCGGCACCCACGCGCGTCACCGACTCGCTTTCAACACCCGCCAGCAAATACTCCAACACGTCGTGTGCCGTATAGGACGTGCGCCCCTTGGCGACCGCCGCCAGCTGGGTCACGGCGTCGCCGCTCGTGAGCAACGGCGCTTCCAGCGAGCCGTCCTTGCGCAGCTGCGGCAGGCCGATCACCGCCATCAGGCCGTTGCACAGGCAGCGACGGCCGACCGTCTCCTCCTCCGTGCCGCCAGAGTTCACATACTCATCCACCGGCGCCGAGGAGCACTTGTAGACCACGCGGCCGTCCTCTGGCCGGCGGGCAGCTTCGCGCAGGTAGCCCAGGTCGCACAGTCGCACGCGCGAGTCGTCCTGCTGAACCAGCGACGGCGCCTTGATCACCTTGAACGGGAAGCCCGTGGGCGAGGCGCGCGGATCGGTGAAGATGCCCACGCGGCCGGCCGCCACATCGCCAAGCACCTGGCGCTTGACCTCGGCGCTCAGCCCTGACTCGTCGGCATACGCAAACGGCGTCCCCACCTGCACGCCGGCGGCGCCCTGTCGACGCGCCTCGAGCAGTCCTTCCGGATTTCCAAAGCCGCCAGCCAGCCAGAACGGCGCCCCAAGATCGCGCATGACGCTCAGATCAACGTCGTCGCGCTCGCCGTAGATCGGCTCACCGAGCTCGTTCAGTTTGAGCGCGCCGCGCGGCGGGGCGTTGTGCCCGCCGGCCGTGGCGCCTTCCACGACGAATCCGTCCACCTTGCCCGTCGCCTTGCGCAGCAACGTGGTGGCCAGCGCGTGCGACGACACAATGGCGTAGAACTGCGGCCGCTCCACGGGAGTCCCGGTGGCCCCATGCCGTGCCGGATCGAAGGTCAGCGTGAGCGGCTCATCGGACGGCTGGCCGGCCACGTCGAAGCGCAGCGTCGCCGGCGCATGCTGGGCCAGGGCATCCAGCGCACCCGGGATTTCACGCGGGATACCGGCGCCCATCAGCACGACGTCGACGCCGGCGAGCATCGCGCCGTAGAGCGACGCCAGGTTCGGCATCTGCACCTTGGTCAGCAGGTTGATGCCGACCTTCCCCGTGTGGCCTTCCTTGGCCAGGAAGACCTCGACGAAGTTGGCGGCGATGGTCACCTGCTCGCGCATGGACGACACCGCCTGCTTGTACATCGACAGGGCCTTGTACGGCTCGCCCGGCGCGCGCCCCTCGGGGCGGAAGTACCGGGCCAGCAGCTCGCCGGCGACGTCCGGCATCGGGAAGTGCTCCAGCGCGTGGCGCATGGCGCCGCCGGGATCGCCGTCCTGCAGGCGTCGAATGAACACCGAGTCGAGCGCCGTGCCAGAAACCACGCCCAGTTGGCCTGCCGACGACACTGCGAGTGCCAGTCGCCAGTTCGAGACGGCTATGCCCATCCCTCCCTGAATGACGAGGGGAAAGGCGGCTGCCGTCATGAGGACTCCTGGGAAAGGGACGAGGCGCGGCGGTCGGACGAGGTTCACCCAACCCTGAAGCCTACCGCCCCTACCGCCTTGTCTCTGTCAGGGAAACCCTTACCGTCACCCCTGCCGACCTCCACTTCCCGTGCGCCCCGGGCGGCCCTAAACGCTCAGCGCGACCAACCCGGCGGATCGCTCGCCGTGGTGACTCGGTACCACGGCAAGTGCCTGATCGAGGTCGTGCCAGAGGTCGCGCACATCCTCCAGCCCCACGCTCACCCGCAACAGTCCGCTGGTGATTCCCGCCTCCGCTCGCGACTCGGCGGCCACCACGCGGTGCGTGAGCGTGGCGGGCGGCTGGATGAGCGTGTCGGTCGAGCCCAGACTCACCGCGGGGGTGATCAGCGCCAACGCGCCCAGGAACTCGCGCAGCACCAAGGGATCGGCGTCGGCGAGTTCGAAGCTGAACACACTGCCCGGCCCGTGCATCTGACGGCCGATCAGCGCGCGCGGGTCCTGCCCCGGAAGTCCGGGAAACCTCACGGTCGCAATCCGCGCGTCCTCGGCGAGGCGCTCCGCGAGGACCACGGCCGTGGCCTGCGCGCGTTCCACGCGGAGTTCCAGCGTCGGAAGCCCGCGGTGCAACAGGTACGACGACAGCGGATGCAGCAGTCCTCCGGTGGCGGCCCTCACGTACTTGATCTCGCGCACCAACGCGTGCGACCCGGCCACGACCCCGGCGAGCACGTCGCCGTGCCCACCCAGAAACTTGGTGGCGCTGTGCAGCACCAGGGCTGCGCCGTGCGTGAGCGGGCGCTGCAGCACCGGCGTGGCGAAGGTGGAATCGACCAGCACCGGCACCTTGCCCGCCTGCTTCACCACCGACGCGATGTCGATGAGGGCGAGCGTCGGGTTGGCGGGGGTCTCCACCACGACGAGCGCGGTATCTGGGCGGAGTGCGGCGGCGATCTCGTCCTGGGTGGTCCACGTCACCTCCATGCCAAGGAGGCCCGAGGTGAGCAGATGGTCGGCGGTGCCGTACATGGGGCGCACGGCAACGACGTGCGCGCCGCGCGACTTGGCGGCGAGCAGGACGGCGCTGAAGGCCGCCATCCCCGACGCGAAGGCGGCGGCGTCCTCGGCGCCCTCGAGTTCGGCGAGGGCTTTTTCGAAGCGGTCGGTGGTGGGGTTGAAGAGGCGCTGGTAGACGAAGCTGCCCTGAATCGGCGCATCGCCGGCGACGAGGCTGTCGAACGACCGTGCGGCGGCGTCGAGGTCGGGCGTGGGGTAGGTGGAGCTCAGGTCGATGGGCGGCGCGTGGACGCCGAGGCCGCTGAAGTCGCTGCGACCGGCGTGGACGGCGCGCGTGGCAAATCTGTGCTCCATGGTGACTCCTTGTTCTGTTTGTCTATGCTATATTAGTTGTATCCTCGATAAAGGCCCATAAATGCCGCAGAATATTCGGAAACACCCTGATCCTACGCTGTTTGACCGAATTGATCGCGATATCCTGGCGTACCTGCAGCACGATGCGCGGATTTCCAACAAGGCGCTGGCCGCCAAGGTGGGGCTGGCCCCCTCGAGTTGTCTGGCGCGCGTGCGGCGCCTCGAGGCGTCGGGCGCGGTGCAGGGCTACCACGCGGAGGTCGATCCGCGCGTGTACGGCGTGACGCTGGAAGCGCTGATCGCCATCCGGCTGGAGAAGCACGCGCGCAACGCGATTGCGATGTTCGAGCGCCACGTGGGCACGCTCCCCGAGGTGCGCGGGGCGTTTCACGTGGCGGGCGCGAACGACTACCTGGTGCACGTGGCGGTACGCGACGCGGAGCACCTGCGGGAGTTCGCGCTGTCTGCGTTCGCCACGCGCCCGGAAGTGGCGCACATGGAGACGTCGCTGATCTTCTCGCACCGGCGGAACGTGCGGTTCGGGATGGGGCCTGAGTCGGCGCGGTAGGCGCGGCGAGATTCGGTTTCTTCAAGACGGGGCCGCGAATTTCGGTTTTTTCAACACGGAGACCGGAGGGAGCGGAGGGCCACGGAGGACGGCAACAACTTTGAGGGGGTGTGGCGCGCAGAACTCGCGGGCACACCCCCTTTTCGCATGTGTTGTACTCTGTGGCCCTCTGTGTGCCTCCGGTCTCCGTGTTGAATGACCCGAGCCTGAGGTACGCGAGATTCGGTTTTTTCAACGCGGAGACCGGAGATAGCGGAGGGCCGCGGAGAACGGCAACAACTTTGAGGGGGTGTGGCGCGCAGAACTCGCCGCCACACCCCCTTTGATTTGTTCTTCTGCCGTACTCTGTGGCCCTCTGTGTGCCTCCGGTCTCCGTGTTGAAGAAAACGAATCCCAGAAGTGACAGCCCCTACGACGCCTTGAACTTCGCGATGGCCGCGCGCGTAAAGTCGCTGAGCACCAGCGCACCGCTGGTCGCCGCGCGTTCATCGAGCAGATCGGCCCAGTGCCCGGTGCCTTGCCAGAGCGCCTGCTTGATACCGCGCGTCGCCGCGGGATTCGCTGCGGCCAGCGCCTGCGCCCGTGCGGCAACCGCGGCATCGAGCGCGGCGGCGTCGGGCACCACCTGCGCATACAGCCCATGCCGCTCACCCCATGCAGCGTCGCGCCAATCGGCGTCGAGCGCCATCGCCCCGAACGGCCCGGGGCCGATCTTGTGCTCGATCACCGGACCGACGACGAACGGACCGATGCCGATGGCCAGTTCACTGAGTTTGAGTGACGCCTTCTCCACAGCGATCACGTAGTCGGATGCGGCCACCAGGCCAACGCCGCCGCCGACCACCTTGCCCTGCACCGCCGTGACGATCGGCACGGGTGCTCCCGTCATCGCCAGGATCACCCGGGCGAAGCCGAGAAAGAACTCCTTGCCCACGTCCGCATCGTCGATGGCGGAAAGTTCGTCGAACGATGCACCGGCACAGAACGCGCCCTGCCCTTCGCTGCGCAGCACGATGACGCGCATGTCGCTGCGCTCGCCGATGGTCTCGATGGTCGACGCCAGCGTGCGCAGCAGCACCCCGGGCAACGAGTTGCTCTTGGGGTGGCCAAAACGGATCGTGGCAACGCCGGCGACGATGTGCACGTCCACGGAGCCGTCGTCGGTATCGGGGGATTCGGGAGAAATGGGCATGGCGGCGGCTGAATACCCAAAGGAGGGGCGGTACGTTAGAATAGCCGGAGTCCCCTAAGATATCGCGTTGACGCCGCGTCCGTCCGGGCGGCGATGACCGACCCTGTTCCCGAGGAGCACCGCACATGACACCCCCCCCGGTCGTGGCCGAGGATTCCATGCGGCTTGCGGAGTTCGAGGCGCGGATTGCGCGCGACGAGTCGATCGAACCCAAGGACTGGATGCCGGAGCGCTACCGGAAGCAGCTGGTCCGGATGATGAGCCAGCACGCGCACTCCGAAGTGGTGGGGATGCTCCCCGAGGGCAACTGGATCACGCGCGCGCCGTCGCTGCGCCGCAAGATGATCCTCATTGCCAAGGTGCAGGACGAGGGGGGCCACGGCCTCTACATCTACTGCGGCACCGAGACGCTGGGCGTTGACCGCCACGACCTGGTGCAGGACCTGCTGGACGGCAAGGCCAAGTACTCGAGCATCTTCAACTATCCCACGCTGAGCTGGGCCGACATCGGCACCATCGGCTGGCTGGTGGACGGCGCGGCCATCGTGAACCAGACGATGCTGGCCAAGGCGAGCTATGGCCCGTATGCGCGGGCGATGGTGCGCATCTGCAAGGAAGAGAACTTCCACAAGCGGCAGGGCTACGAGATCATGGCCACGCTGTCGGGGGGGACGGGCGCGCAACGGGCGATGGCGCAGGACGCGCTGAACCGCTGGTGGTGGCCGTCGCTCATGATGTTCGGCCCGCACGACGCCGACTCGCCAAACAGCGACGAGCTGATGCGCTGGGGCATCAAGCGGAAGAGCAACGACGAGTTGCGCCAGCGTTACGTCAACCTGACGATCGCGCAGGCGAAGGCGATCGACCTCACGGTGCCCGATCCCGACCTGCGGTACGACGAGGCGAGCGGCGACTGGATCACCGGCCCGATCGACTGGGACGAGTTCTGGCGCGTGGTGAAGGGCAATGGCCCGTGCAACAAGGAGCGGCTGGCCGCCCGACAGAAGGCACACGCCGACGGGGCGTGGGTCCGGGAAGCGGCCATGGCATACGCGGACAAGAAGGCAAGCCGCACGACGGAGGCCGCATGACACAGTCCACGGATCGTCCCTGGCCAGTGTGGGAAGTCTTTACGCAGGGCAAGGACGGCGAGCCGCACCAGCACACCGGCAGCGTGCACGCCACTGACGCCGAGCATGCGCTGCAGAATGCGCGCGATGCTTATGCGCGGCGCAACGAGGGCGTGAGCCTGTGGGTGGTGCCGAGTGCGGCGATCACGGCGTCGACGCCGGAGGACATGGGACCGTTCTTCGATCCGGCGAACGACAAGGTGTACCGGCATCCCCTGTTCTACAAAGTGCCCAAGGGAGTGAAGGTTTTCTAATGGCCGATCTCGCCCTGTTTGGCGCCCTCGCGCGCATCGGCGACGACCGCCTGGTCCTCGGGCACCGCACGTCCGAGTGGTGCGGCCACGGACCGATCCTCGAAGAGGACATCGCGCTCTCCAACATCGCGCTCGACCTCATTGGGCAGGCCAATCACGTGCTGACGTACGCGGGCGCGACGGAAGGCGCCGGGCGCGACCAGGACGCGCTGGCCTACTTTCGCGATGCGGCGGACTACCGCAACGCGCTGCTCTGCGAACTGCCCAACGGCGACTTTGGCGTCACCATCGTTCGGCATTTTCTCTACGGCGTCTTCAGCGTGCTGCAGTGGGACGCGCTCTCGAAGTCGACGGACGAGACGCTCGCGGGGATCGCAGCCAAGTCGGTGAAGGAAGCCAGGTACCATGTACGGCATGCGGGCGAGTGGGTGATTCGCCTGGGTGACGGCACCGCGGAGAGTCACCGGCGCGCGCAGGACGCGGTGGACGCGCTGTGGGCGTACACGGGCGAACTGTTCGTGCAACCGGCGGACGAGTCCGCGTTGGTGGCCGCCGGCATCACGGCCGACGTCTCGCTGCTGCACGCTACATGGCAGTCACAGGTGGCATCGGTGCTGCATCGCGCTACGCTGACGGTACCGGCCTCGGGATGGATGCAGGGCGGCGGCCGCACCGGGCTGCACACGGAGCATCTGGGGCACTTGCTGGCCGAGATGCAGATCGTGGCGCGATCGCACCCGGGCGCCAAGTGGTAGTCGCGTGGTCCCGCGTGAACGCCGCGTGGTAGCCCCCGTGATCGACCGCGATCAGGTCTTTGCCTGGCTGGACGAGGTCAAGGATCCCGAGGTCCCCGTGCTGAGCGTGGTGGAGCTCGGCGTGGTGCGCGACGCCGTGGTGGACGCCGATGGTTCGGTGACGGTGACGGTGACGCCGACCTACAGTGGGTGCCCCGCGATGCGCGTCATTGAAGAGGCCATCCGCGACGCGTTGCTGGAGCACGGCATTGCCCAGGTCACGGTGCGAACGACCTTCACGCCGGCGTGGACGACCGACTGGATTCCCGAATCGGCGCGCGCGAAGCTCGAGGCCTACGGCATTGCGCCGCCCGGGCGGGCGGAGGCGAGCGACGAGCTGGTGCCGTTGCGTCGCGCGGGAGCGGGACCGCGCTGCCCCTTCTGCAAGTCACCGCGCACGGCGCTGCGCAGCGAGTTCGGGAGTACGGCGTGCAAGGCGCTGTGGGTGTGCGCGGAGTGCACGCAGCCGTTCGAGGCGTTCAAGGCAATCTAGAACGGCAGAGAACGACAGAGTACTACCGAGAACGACAGAGAAAGACAGAGACGCCTAACGGCCGGCGTGGCCGTACTTGCTGGAGCGGATCTCCTGGATGCGCTGCACATACTCGGCGTCGGAGATGCCCGTCTGCCACGTGCCGCTCACGCGGGCCCCGACGTAGCCCGCCAGAAACAGTCCGGCGACCGCGGCCGCGTATGCAACGGGCGACACGGGGCGTCGGCCCACGTGAACCTGCAGGGCGCCTTCGATTGGACACACAGCCACACAGCCCAGGCAGCCCGTGCATTCCACGCTCATGATCGATGGCCGGGACGACACGGGGATGCGCGCCATGCACGCCTTGTCACAGAGCCCGCACGAGACGCAAGTCTCCGCGTTCCGCCGGATCCGCGTGGGCGATGCCCACGAGACGAGCCCGAGGAGAGCGCCGTAGGGGCACATGTATCGGCACCAGAACCCGTGGATCAACACCGAACCCACGGCAAGCGACCCGATGACGACGGCGCCGGTGGTCCCCATGTCGGCGAAGAAGAGCCCCATCTTCACGTCCGCCACGCGGTTGTACGGCGACGTCAGGAACTCGGTCAGGGCATGACGGCTCATGGCAATAATGGACAGCCCGAAGAAACCGAGGATGATGTACTTCAGGCTTCGGAGCGGGATGTCCAGCCAGCGCCACGGACGGAAGTTCCGTCCGAAGATCCGGCGACCAATGCGCGCGAGCGTCTCGGACACGAAGCCCACCGGACAGATCCACGAGCAAAACGATTTCCGCAGAAGCAGTGCGACCGCGATGGCCAGCAGCACCAGCACGGTGGCGGCCGGATGGATGACGTTCAGGCTTCCCTGATAGGCCCAGTCGAGAAGCCCCATCAATCCGCTGATGGGAAGGAAGGCCTCGACACCGGCTGGGCGCTTCGGCAGCGGGAGCACTCCCGCGCCGGCGGCAGTCACCCACCGCGCGAACTGAATCCCCATCAGCAGGCAGATGAGCGCGAACACGCCCTGCACCAGCAGGCGGACGCGGAACGTACGGTCGGCCCTGCGGCCGGTGGTGCCGGAAAGCCAGGCCTTGGCCGCCATCATGCGCCCCCTCGTCATCGCAGCGTCATCGATCATCCGCCTAGACCGACAACAGCGCGTCGATCCGCGCCCCAATGCGTTCCACTGTAGGCACGATCGCATTGAGCAGGTCGGTGTGGTACGCCACCGGTATGTCGACCGGCGCCAACCGCTCCACCGGCGCGTCGAGATGCCAGAAGCAGTCGTTGGCGAGCGTGGCCGCGATCTCCGCACCAAAGCCGGCCGTGAGATTGTCCTCGTGCACCACGAGACAGCGCCCGGTCTTCTTCACCGATGCAAGGACCGCCGCCTTGTCCCAGGGCGCGATGGTGCGCAAGTCGATGACTTCCACCCGGGTGCCGAAGCGCGCGGCGGCTTCCACGCACCGCAGCACCATCGCGCCCCACGTGACGAGCGTGAGCGCATCGCCCTCGGCCAGCACCGCGGCCCGACCGAACGGCAGCACGTAATCATCACCGGGGTAACGCGCGCTGCCGTCACTGGTCATCAGCAGCGACCGGTGCTCGAAGAAGATCACCGGATCAACCCCGCGCATCGCCGCGCGCAACAACCCCACGGCATCGGCAGCGTTGGACGGCATGGCCACGTGCCAGCCGTAGGCGTGCGCGAATCGCACTTCGTCGCTCAGCGAATGCCACGGATCGCCCACGTCCTTTCCGAACCCACCCGGCATGCGGACCACCATCGGCGCGGCAAACCGGTTCTTGGTGCGCCACCGCATGGTGCCGGTGTTGTTCAGCTGTTCTGTGGCCGGATCGGCGTACTTGCGAAACTGGATTTCGGCGACGGGCATCAGTCCGGCGATCGCCATGCCCGAGGCGCGCCCGACAATGCCCTCTTCGGACAGCGACGTATCGAACACCCGGGCGGCGCCATGGCGCTTCTGAAGCCCCTCCGTGACGAGGTGCACCCCGCCCTTTCGCCCGACATCTTCGCCAAAGACGAGGACGCGCGGATTGCGTCCGAGCTCCACGTCGAGCGTGCGACGCACCGCCTCGGCGAAACGGAGCATCGGACCGTCGCCAGCGGGGACGTCGGTACCTGAAAG
>CANNKR010000123.1 GCA_947504615.1 Gemmatimonadota bacterium
CGAACATCCCACGCTGATGGTGGGCGCGGTGGTCGCCGCGACGCTCACGGGCATTATTGCCCGCCGCGGGCCCGACGAGGCCGTGCGGCATCGGCGCGCGGCCATCGGCATTGCGCTGGCGCTCGGGCTCATCCTGGCCGGCATCCCGTGGCAGCGGGCGATGGTGCCGACGTTCTGATGCGTCGAGGGGGCGCGGCCAGCGGCCGCGCCCCCTCGACGGTTGCTCCCCGCGACCGCTCGACTACGCGACCCGCATCAGTCGCCTCGCGTCGGTCTGCGACAACTGGAAACTGCCGACCAGGTCGGCCATCGAATCGGCCTGCGCCGACAGTTCGCGCGCTCCGGCCGCGGATTCCTCGGACGTTGCCGCCGTGGCCTGCGTGACGGTGTTGATCTGCTCCACGGCCTGCGCGATGTCGGTGGCTCCGCGGCGCTGCTGATCCGCCGCGTCGACGATCTCGCCGACGACGGCGTGCACCCGGGCCACGCCGGCGCCGATCTGCGAGAACGCCGTGCTGGCTTCCAGGGCGATGCTCGTGCCGCGTTCCGCACTCTGCACCGCGCCGGCGACCAGCTCGGCCGTCTGCTTGGCTGCGGCGGCGCTGCGGATCGCGAGCGCACGCACCTCCTCGCCGACCACGGCGAAGCCACGCCCGGCATCACCGGCGCGTGCAGCCTCCACTGCGGCGTTCAGCGCGAGGAGGTTGGTCTGGAAGGCGATCTCGTCGATGGAGCGCACGATCTTCTGCGTGGCGGCACTCGAGGCGCTGATCTCGGCAATGGCCGTGCTCAGCCGCCCAATCGAGTCGCCGCCGGTGACCGACGCCGCGTCGGTCTCCTCCACCACGCCGCGCACCGTGGCGGCGTTCGCGGCGCTGCGCCGGGCCATCGTCGACAGTTCCTGCAGGTTGGCGGAAATCTCCTCGAGCCGCGACGCCTGCTGTGTCGCACCGTGGGCCAGCGAATCGCTGCCGCTGGTGATTTGGTTGGCGGCGGCCGAGACCTCGCCCGCGGCACCGGCGACCTCGGACAGCGCATCATCGAGCGTGGCGATGCCGCGATTCAATGCGTCGGCCGTGGTCTGGTATCGGGCAGCGTACTCGCCAGTGAGCCGGGCGCTGAGGTCGCGCGCTTCGAGCTGATGCACCACGCCGGTGAGACCGGAAAGGAAGCCGGTGGCCTGCTCCGTCTCCTCACGGGCGGCGCGGGCCGAGTTTTCCGCCGCACGCACGGTTGCATTGGCACCTTCCAGCGCTTCCCGGAACGCGCCCTGCGTCCCCTCGGTCCG
The DNA here is from genome assembly GCA_947504615.1 of Gemmatimonadota bacterium. GTDB lineage: Bacteria > Gemmatimonadota > Gemmatimonadetes > Gemmatimonadales > Gemmatimonadaceae > PNKL01. The sequence goes on from CANNKR010000123.1 coordinate 1,289, forward strand.
CGCGCGCGCCGAGAGATCGCCGCGCTCCACGGCTGCGGCGAGTTCGGTAAGCTGCTGAACGACGTAGCGCACCGAGTGCACCACCTGGCGCACGGCGGCGGCCACGCCATCGCCCTGCGGCTCGTACGTGACGTCGCCGATGGCCAGGCGGCGCGAGGTGCGGAACACTTCCGATGTAAGGCGGGACTCGCCGCCGAAGTGCAGGGTCTGGAAGATCAGGGTGCCGGCCTCCATCACCACGAAGCCCGCGTGCACGGTCAGGAGGAACAGGCCATGGGTGCCGGCGTACATGGCCCCGGCGGGGAAGACGAAGACCCCCATTCCCGATTGCTGCATCAGGTGAAACGCCCCCTGCTGCGCGATGATGACGACGGCGGCGATCGCCGGCACGTGCCAGTCGCGATAGAACATCAGGAACGCCATGGCGGCGAAGATGTGGAAGTGTGCTTCGAGCAGGCCGTGCGTCTGGTGGATGAAAAGCGCCGAGTACCCCATCAGCGCGGTGGCGACGATGGCTCGGGTTGCCAGGGCACCGGGAGCGAGGCGAGTGGCCGTCCACGAGATACCGGACAGCACACCGCCCACGATGATGGCCGGCCACCAGGATCCGTGCCACGCGGCAAGCACGAGGGCGGCCGGGAAATGGGCGGCGAGGAAGTAGCCAAAGAACTTGTCGGAGTACGCGTATCCGGCCGCGAGTACATCGCTGGCCTGGTCGGCTGCCGGGTCGGCGTCGACACGGTTGAGCATTTTCTCGTACCTCGGAAGCTCATGGAACGTGCGGAGTGGTCTGCACTTAGCATCGACCGTTGACCCATGGGCCTTGAATGGCTGATCCCATGATGGACCGCTTACCGAAGAAATACCGAAGTGATATATTCCGGCATGTCATCCGTTCCCTTTGACCTTCAGGCGCCGTTCGAGCCTGCTGGTGACCAGCCCAAGGCCATCGCCGAGCTGACCGCCGGCATTGCCCGCGGCGACCGCTTCCAGACGCTGCTCGGCGTCACGGGGTCGGGAAAGACGATGACGGTCGCGAACGTCATCCGGAATCACGGCAGGCCGACGCTGGTGCTGTCGCACAACAAGACGCTCGCCGCGCAGCTCTACGGCGAGTTGAAGTCGTTCTTTCCGAATAACGCAGTCGAGTACTTCATCTCGTACTACGACTACTACCAGCCCGAAGCGTACGTCCCGACGAGCGACACGTACATCGAGAAGGACGCGTCGATCAACGAGGACATCGACCGCCTGCGCCTGCGCGCGACCTCGTCGCTGATGGAGCGCGACGACGTGATCATCGTGGCGACGGTGTCGGCGATCTACGGCCTTGGTGATCCGGTGCAGTACCGCGAGCAGATGGTGCACCTCACGGTCGGGCAGAAGATTGCGCGCGACGAGATCCTGCGCGGGCTGGTGCGGATCCAGTATGGCCGCAACGACGTCGCCTTCGAGCGCGGCACCTTTCGCGTGCGCGGCGACACGGTGGAGATCTTTCCGGCGTACGAGGAGCAGGCGGTGCGCGTGGAGATGTTCGGCGACGAGGTCGAGCGGATCTCGAAGATCAATCCGATGACGGGCGAGACGGTCACGCCGCTCACGCGCGCCTCGATCTACCCGGCCAAGCATTTCGTGACGTCGCGGCCTGTGCTCGAGCGCGCCATCGGGCTCATCCAGGAGGAACTGCGCGAGCGCCTGGGTGCGCTGCGCGCGGCGGGGAAGCTGCTCGAGGCGCAGCGCCTCGAGTCGCGCACGCACTTCGACATCGAGATGCTGCTGGAGGTCGGCACCTGTGCCGGCATCGAGAACTATTCACGCCATCTCTCCACGCGCGGAGCCGGGGAGCGGCCGGCGGTGCTGTTCGACTACTTCCCGTCCGACTTCCTTGTCGTCGTGGACGAGTCGCACGCCACCCTGCCGCAGATCGGGGGGATGTTCAACGGCGACAAGTCCCGCAAGACAACGCTCGTCGAATACGGCTTCCGCCTGCCGAGCGCGCTCGACAACCGGCCACTGATGTTCGACGAGTTCCTCTCGCTCACGCCGCGCGCCATCTTCGTGTCGGCGACGCCCGCCGACCTGGAACTGCAACTGTCCCAGGGTGTGGTCGTGGAGCAGATCATCCGGCCCACGGGGCTCGTCGATCCGATGCTCGAGATTCGACCGGTGCTCGGCCAGGTGGACGACCTGCTGGGCGAGATCCGCATCCGGGATCGCAAGGGCGAGCGCGTGCTGGTGACGGTGCTGACCAAGCGGATGGCGGAGGACCTCACCGACTATCTGCAGCAGATGGGCGTGCGGGTGCGCTACATGCATGCCGACATCGACGCGATCGAACGGATGGAGATCGTGCGCGGGTTGCGTCTCGGCGAGTTCGATGTGCTGGTCGGTATCAACCTCCTGCGCGAGGGGCTCGACTTGCCAGAGGTGTCGCTGGTGGCGATTCTCGACGCTGATCAGGAGGGGTTCCTGCGTTCTGACCGTTCGCTCATCCAGACGGTGGGTCGCGCCGCCCGGCACGTCGAGGGGCGCGCGATCCTCTATGCCGACCGCATCACGGGGTCGATGCGGCGCGCCATCGACGAGACGGACCGCCGTCGTGCGGTGCAGGTGGCGCACAACCTCGCGCACGGCATCGTGCCGCGCGGCGTGACGAAGAGCACCGATCAGATCCGGGTGCTCACGCGCGTGGCTGACGCGCGCGAGGAGCGCGAAGGGCGCGAGAAGGAGCGTGCCGGCACCAAGAAGCAGAAGAAGGTGGCGGAGGCGGCGGCGCATTACGGCACGGCGGACCTCCCCGGGATGGTGACGCGGCTCGAGGCAGAGATGAAGGAGGCGGCCAAGGCGCTGGACTTCGAGACGGCCGCGCGCCTGCGCGACGAGTTGTTCGAGATCAAGACGGCCATGGGCGAACGCAGCGGCGGTGCCTCCGGATCACGCCGGCCGGCGTGGCGGCCGGGGCGATAACGTGACGATGCTCCAACCACCGATGGCGCCGCACGGCGACCAGTTGATGACCCTCGACGAGTTGACCGCGTTCGGCGTGGCTCTTGGCGCGGCGGCTGCGGGCGCGCTGCCATGCGTCGTCACGCTCAGCGGCGATCTCGGGGCAGGGAAAACGACGCTGACCCGTGCCATCGGGCAGGGGTACGGCGTGGTCGAGGCGGTGACGAGTCCGACGTTCGCCCTCGTCCACGAGTACGTGGCCCGGGCGTCTCGGCGCTTCTTCCATCTCGACCTGTATCGCATCACGGGTGCGCACGAACTGGCGAACCTCGGCTGGGAGTCGTTGTTCGCCGAGCCGTCGTTGATCGTGATCGAGTGGCCGGACCGCGCCGGCGCCCTGGTCCCTGCGGACGCGCTGGCCATTACGCTGGCGCACGTGGATGCGGATGAGACGCGACGTCGGGTGAGCTGGTGAACGCCCCCGGCCTGACGCTCGCGCTCGACGCCTCCACGGCTCAGGGGACGGTGGCCGTGTTGCGCGATGGCGTGGTCGTTGCCGTGCGCGAGGCGATGATGCGGGGAGAGCACGAGGAGCGGCTGATGCCCGCGGTACTGGCGGTGCTCGCCGAGGCGCGGGCGGTGCCTCGCGACGTGGCGCGCGTGGTCTGCGGCGCCGGGCCGGGGAGCTTCACGTCGTTGCGCATCGCGGCGGGGATCGCCAAGGGGATCGCGCACGGGGCGGGGGTGCCGCTGTATGCGGTTTCGTCGCTCGCCCTGGTGGTGGCGGGGGCCGAGCCGGCCCTGCCGGACGGACCGTACCTCGTGGCGCTCGACGCCATGCGTGGCGAACGCTATGCGCAGCGGGTCGAGATGCGGGCGGATGGGTCGGTGCGTGCGGATGGGGAGCAGGCGCTGGCGACGGTCGAGCAACTGACGGCGACGGGGTTGCCGGTGGTCGGGCCGATGGAGCCGGTACCACTGATGCCGCACGCCCGTGGCGTGGCTCGGTTGCTCGCCGCCTGCCTCGCGGCGGGGCCGGTGGAGCTGGATGGCTGGGAGCCTTCGTACGGGCGGCTCGCCGAGGCGCAGGTGAAATGGGAGGCGGCGCACGGGCGTCCGTTGGCGTCGGGGTGACGGCGATCGTTCGCACGGCGTTGCCGACCGATCTGGAGGCCATCGACGTCATTGAGCGCGCATCATTCGGCGACCCGTGGTCGTTGCGCAGCTTCAGCGATTCCATGACGCACTCGTTTGTGCGGATCAACGTCGTGGAGGTTGGGGGCGGGGTGGTGGGTTACTCCGTGGTGTGGCTGGCGGGCGAAGAAAGCGAACTCGCCAACCTCGCCATCGAGCCGGGGCGGCGCGGCGCGGGGTTGGGCGCGCTGCTGCTCGACGCGGTGTTGCAGGAGGCGCACGAGGAAGGGGCGTTGGTGATTTTCCTGGAAGTCCGGGAGTCCAACGCAGCGGCCCGGAGCCTGTACGCGCGCCGCGGCTTCCACGAGGTGGGGCGGCGCACGGGGTACTACCGGAATCCCTCGGAGGACGCGCTCGTGCTGCGGCGCGACCTGGGGTGAGTGCAACTTCCCGCGCCGAGTGGCAACGGATTGGTGGTGGCACTGTCAGCGGGTATCTTTACCATCAACGACGACGTACGGACTTCATACGACAGGAGGAGTTGTGAGCCGCAGCTTGAACAAGGTGACCCTGATTGGGAATCTCGGAGCCGATCCGGAGATCCGCACGACGTCGACGGGCAGCAAGGTGGCATCGTTCTCGATCGCGACCAGCCGCTCGTGGGGCGGGCAGGGTGGGGGCGAGAAGCAGGAGAAGACCGAGTGGCACAAGTGCGTGGCCTGGAATGCCAAGGGTCCCGGTACCGGGTTGGCCGACATCATCGAGCGCTACTGCAAGAAGGGCGAGAAGCTCTATGTGGAAGGGCGCATCGAGTACCGGCAGTATCAGGACAAGGAGAACCAGACGAAGTACATCACCGAGATCAACGTACGCGAGATCATGCTGCTCGGCGGCAAGGGCGGCGGTGGTGACTTCGACAGCAGTAGCGCGCCGTCGCGTCCGCGGTCGTCGGCACCCGCGAAGGGCGGGGCGAGCAGTGCACCGTCGGGTGACTTCGAGGAGTTCCCGGGCGGGCTGGAAGCGGAAGACGATTTGCCGTTCTAGAGAACGACAGAGAACGACAGGGTGAGACAGAGGTCCGGCGGGCGAGTCCCGATGCCGGGCCTCCGTCGTATGGGTCGCCGCTGGTTCTGGACCTGTCCACCGACGCGAATCCGACGTATCGTACCCCCCAGATTTCCTCTGGGAGACCCATGTCCGTTCGTGCCCTCGCTTCCTTGGCCATTGTGATGACCGCTGCCTGCGGGTCCTCGGGCTCCACGAGCACGTCGACTGCGCCCGCGGCGACCACCACGGTGACGCTGGGACCGTCGGTCGCGACGGACACGTACCGGCCGAGCGGCCTTCCCGCGAGTTGGACGGGCTACTGCCCCGCGGCCAGCCCGAGCGCGGTGACGCTCCTGGCGGGCGATGCCTACCAGATCGTCAACCGGGGCGACCGTTCAGTGGATGTCATCACCTTGCCGGATCGCACGCCGCTCGAGACGATTGCCGCTGGCGCGACGGGAGTGAAGCACCCAGAGTACGGGGCCGTCAGCCAAGCCACGTTCACCTTCAAGCTGACGGTGTCGGGGTGTACGGATGCCACGTCCGGCCAGGGTCTCATCAACGTCACCGTGAACAGCAGGTAGTGCCCCCCGACGCAACCTTCGCAGCACTCGTTCGTCCATAATTCAGTTGGTGTCTGTCCTTGCCTTGAGGGTAGGGACGGGCTCTGCCGTGCTTCACCACGACCTTACCGTCGACCGGACCCGTCCATGGCCCGCTTCCGCGCTTCTCTCGTCGCATCCGCAGTCCTTAGTGCCACCGCCCTCTCTGGGCAGCAGCCGGTGCAGGTGGCCCAGCCGGCCGCCCAGTCGGCGGCACCCGCCACGCACGCCGTCAAGCGCGGGGACACGCTGTGGGGCATCGCCAAGCAGTACCTCGGTGACGCCTACCTCTGGCCGGAGATCTATCGGCTGAACACCGCCGTGGTGGAGGATCCGCACTGGATCTATCCCGGCGAGACGCTCAGGCTGCCGGCCGGTACGGTTGCCGCCGCCGGAAGTGAAGCGGCCGGTCCGCCGCTCCCCGCCGCCGGGCACACGACGACGGTCTTTGATCCGAGGCGCTACCAGCGGAACGCCCGGGGTGGCCGTCAGGCGATGAACCTGCTGGAGACACACAGTGCGGTCCGCGCCGGGGAGTATCTGGTTTCCCCCTTCGTCTCGGACGTGGGCGGCCCCGCCGGGGCGGGTCAGGTGCGGTCCACCGCGACATCGCAGGTCGTCGTGCCGAATCTCGATCAGCGGGTGTTTCAGTCACACGAGCCGATCTTTGTGAGGCTCCCGGCGGGCGCGAAGCGCGCCAACGGGGCGCGTTTCATGACCTTTGCGCTTGGCCCCGTGCTGCCTGGCCATGGCCAGGTCGTGCTGCCCACCGGGATCGTCCGGCTTGAGGGTGACGCGGGAACGGGGGATGCGCGCGCCGTGATCGTGCAGCGCTTCCGCACGGTCGTGTCGGGACAGGGTGTCATTCCGGTGGACACGCTCGCGGTACGTCCGGACCAGTTTCCGTCGGCTGTCGAGTTTGGCACGGCGACGTCCGTCGCGTATCTGGTCGACCGTCCCGTCATCGCACAGATCGGGAACTACCTGGTGCTCGCGTCGAGCGCCAAGGACGGCTTTGTCACCGGGGATCAGGTGACGCTGTACGCCCCGCTGGGGCAGGGAGTGGCGGGCGAGACGCGAGCGGCCGAAGCGGCGGCGGTGGTGCAGGTGATGCGCGTGACGCCGTTCGGCGCGTCGGCGATCATCATGCGCCGCACGCAGGCGGACATCGCAGTCGGCATGCCGGGGCGGATCACGGCGAAGATGCCCTGAGTGCGGGCAACGCTCCGCGCCGCGGGTTAGTTTTTGATCATGCCACCACGCGCCCTGCTCAACGGCGGCGCGGGGTTCATCGGCTCGCATATCGCCGATGCCCTGCTCGCTCTCGGATACCACGTCGTCGTGCTCGACGACCTCTCCACCGGTAAGCGGGGCAACGTACCCGCGGCGGCGGAGTTCGTGCATCTCGACGTTCGCTCGCCCGAGGCGGCCGCCCTCGTCCGTGACGGCGCTTTCGACGTCGTGCTGCACCAGGCCGCGCAGATCGACGTGCGGCGCAGCGTCGCCGACCCGGTCCACGACGCGTCCATCAACATCCTTGGCGCACTGAACATCCTCGAAGCCGTGCGCGCCGCGCCGCGGCCGCCGCGCGTGGTCTTCTCGTCCACAGGCGGTGCGATTTACGGCGACTTCGTGACGCCGCCGAACGTCGAGGACTTTCCGAAGGATCCCGAGTCGCCCTACGGCATCGCCAAGCTCGCCGTGGAGCACTATCTCGCGTATTACGGGCGGGTCCACGGCATTGAAGGCGTCGTGTTGCGGTACGCGAATGTGTATGGACCGCGACAGGACCCGCACGGCGAGGCGGGCGTGGTGGCCATCTTCTGCAATCGCATCCTCGACGGCCAGCCGCTCACCGTGTACGGCGATGGCCGGCAGACGCGCGACTACGTCCACGTGGGAGACGTGGCCGCCGCCAATGCGGCCGCCGCCACCGCCGTGCTCCCCGCCGTCGGCCGACTGGACGCGCGGGCGATGAACATCGGTACGGGGGTGGAGACCGACGTGCTGACGCTTGCCGAAACGCTGCGTCGAGTCAGCGGTCGCGCGGCGACCATCGACTTTGCGCCCGCGCGTCCCGGGGAACAGCTGCGATCGTCCGTCAGTGTCGCGAAGGCAGGACGGGTGCTCGGCTGGGCGCCGGCGCGCGCACTCGATGACGGGTTGAAGGACACGTTCGATTATTTTGCGTCGTTGCGCTCTTAGTCAGTTCCGCCGTCCGCCGTCTGCCGCTGGCCGCCCACCGCCCCGATATGCAAAACTCCGCCATCCCCACGACGCCCCTCGAGCTGATCACCAACTCCGTCCTCGCCACCAAGGTGGTGCTGGCGCTGCTGCTGGTGCTGTCGCTCTACAGCTGGGGCATCATGCTGGCCAAGTGGCTCGAGTTCCGGCGCCTGACGCGTGCGTCCGAGGCCTTCAAGCGCGATTTCGCGCGGGCCGCGTCGCTGGAACAGGCCGTGGCCATGGCCCGCAAGGCGCCGTCGTCGCCGTTCAACCGCGTCTTCGCCCGGGCGGTGAATTTCCTGCAGGACGCCGCGAAACGGGCCGAGGGTGCTCCGGTGCAGCCGCTGCGTGCCTCGCAGGTGGAGGCCATGCGCCTGCTGCTCGACGCCGAGACCACCGCAGAGCGCGATTCGCTCGGACGTTTCATCCCGTCGCTCGCCGTCATCGGCTCAGCCAGCCCGCTCATCGGTCTGCTGGGCACCGTGCTTGGCGTCATTTCGTCATTCC
>CANNKR010000124.1 GCA_947504615.1 Gemmatimonadota bacterium
CCTGCACCCCAAACCCCGCACCCCTAACCCACCCACTCCCCTAACCTGCACCCCAAACCCCGCACCCCTCACCCCTTACTCCCGTACTTCGTCTTCAGCGCCGATGCCACCACCGGATGCACCAGCGACGTAATGTCTCCGCCGAACTTGGCCACCTCTCGCACCATGCTCGAACTGATGTACGTCGTGTCGAGCGACGGCACCATGAACACCGTTTCCAGCGTCGGCGCCAGGTGACGGTTCATCAGCGCCATCTGGTACTCGTACTCGAAGTCGCTCACCGCCCGCAGGCCGCGAATGACCATCTGCACCTTCAGCGACAGGGCGAACTCTACCAGCAGCCCGTGGAAGGCGCGCACTTCGACACGCGGATCCGCGTCGAGTGACGCGGTGATCATCGCGACGCGCTCTTCCGTGGTGAACAACGACTGTTTCTGCACGTTCTCGGCGACGGCCACGACCAGCCGGTCCACGAAGACCAGCGACCGCTTGATGAGGTCGGTGTGTCCGTTGGTGATCGGGTCGAAGCTGCCGGCGTACAGGGCCACCTTGGGCATCGTCAGGCTCGATAAAAAGTGATCGACGTATCCCCGTACCGGCGGGGGGCTTCCCCGCCCGTCAGGATTTCGCGGGGCGAATGTTCTATCCCAAGAATGCGCGCGAACGCGCGCTCAAGCCAGCGGTCGGCCACCGCGGTGGCCAATCCCTGCTCGTACGGCGGGTCGGCGAAGGCAATCTCAAAGGCGTCCGCCGCGAGTCCGGTCACGAAGCGCACGGCGTCGGTGCGCACGATCGTCGCGCGATCGTCGCCCCCCAGCGTCGCCAGATTCTTTCGCAACGCGGCAATGGCACGCGGGTCATTCTCCACAAACGTCACCTCGGCCGCCCCGCGCGACAGCGCTTCCAGCCCGAGCGCCCCGGACCCGGCAAAGAGGTCGAGCACGCGGGCGCCGGGCAATGCCGTGTGGATGACGCTCATCCACGCCTCGCGTGCCCGGTCGGTCGTGGGACGCGTCGTACGCCCCGCCGGCGCCACGAGCGCGCGCCCGCGCCATTCCCCGGCAATGATCCTCACGGCGCGCCATCCACGGCAAAGTCCACGAGCACGGCCTGGAGCGCGCTCGCGCCGCGATACTCGTTGCGGCCGAGCTTGAACGCGATCTCCATGGTCCCCTGGCGCGCGGCCATCAGTTCCTCCGCGCGATGCGCCATTCCCCAGCCCACCGCTTCCAACGGCCCGCGCGCCGTCGCCAGGCGCACCTTCACACCGTCGGCGCCAATCTTGTCGGGGCCGCTCAGCAGTCGCACGCCGCGCGCCGAGAACACCGGCCCCGGATTGCCGATGCCGCACGGCTCCAGGTACCTCAGCATCTTCTCCAACTCGTCGTCGGCATCGTCGAGGGCGATCGACAGGTCGACGCGAAGGCTGGGCACCAGGTCGTCGGCGGTGAGCGCCGCGCGCGCCACCTCGTTGAATCGCGCCGAGAATGCGTCCAGCTGTTTCGCGTCGATGGTCAGCCCCGCGGCCGCCTTGTGCCCGCCGTGCTTGATCAGCAGGTCGTCGCAGCCCTGCAGGGCCGCGTGCAGGTCGAAGGCCGGGATCGACCGTCCCGAGCCCTTGCCCACGCCGTCCTTCACCGCGATCAGCATGGCTGGCCGCCCTGTCTGCTCCACGACTTTGGACGCCACGATACCGATGACGCCCGGATGCCAGTCGACGCCGTGCAGCACCAGCCCCCACATGGCGTCCAGGTCCATGGCGCCCACGCGGCGCAGGGCCTCGTCGAGAATGCGTCGGTTGAGTTCCTGCCGCTCGCCGTTGAGTTCCTCGCACTGCCGCGCCAACTGGTTGGCTTCGTCCTCGCGCTCAGTCAGCAGCAGGCGCACGCCGTCGATGGCGCGCCCGATGCGCCCCAGTGCATTGAGGCGCGGTGCCAGCGTGTATCCCACGCGCCCTGCCGTGATCTCCTTGCCGTCGAGCCCCGCGGCGCGCACCAGGGCGCGCAACCCCACGCTGCGCGACGAAGCAATCATCGGCAGCCCCAGACGCACGAAGACGCGGTTCTCGCCCCGCAGTTGCGCCACATCGGCCACCGTGGCCAGGGCGACGAGGTCGAGCATGTTGAGCACCACCGCCTCGTTGCCCCCCATCGCGCGCGTCAGCGCGAGCGCCAGCTTGAACGCCACACCCACGGCCGCGAGGTCCTTGTCGGGCGAGCGGTCGTCGGTGCGTTGCGGGTTGAGCACCGCGTACGCCGGCGGCAGCGGCCCGCCGGGCAAATGGTGGTCGCTGATGATCACGTCGACGCCGGCATCCTGCAGCGCCTGCACGCTCGCCACCGCGCTCGTGCCACAGTCGCAGGTGAGCACCACGCCCGCCTTGGCCTCGAGCGCGGCCTGCACGCCGGCGGGGCCCAGATCGTAGCCGTCGCCCACGCGGTCGGGGATGAACGGGGTGACCACCCCACCCAGCGCACGCAGCGTGCGGGTCATCAGTGCGGTCGAACACATCCCGTCCACGTCGTAATCGCCGTGCACCAGAATCATCTCGCCCGCGCCGATGGCCCTGACCAGACGGTCGACGGCCACGTCCATGTCCTTCAGCAATCCCGGAGCGTGCAGCTGTTCGAGCTGTGGGCGCAGATACCGGCGCGCCTCGGCCTCCCCTGAGAGGCCGCGGCCCACCAGCAACTCGCACAGCGCACGCGGAAGCCGCAGCGCCGCTTGCAGCGCCTGCACCTGCGCTGCGTCGGGCTCAGGCGCGCGCCGCCATCGCGCGCGAACGCGGCCGCGTGGCGACGAGGGAGCGGTCATGTCCTGCGGTCCGTGGGCGTCAGCGCTCACGTCCCTCGTCAGCCCACGTGGTACATCAGCACGCCGCACGCCTCGCACACGTCAATGCCACCGCCATTCGTCATCAGGTTGCGGCGCTGCATCGGAATGGACGTGTCACAGGCACTGCACGCCATGCCGTTCAGCGGCCACGCTGCCTGCGCGTTGCGGCGCGTGCGAATCTTGTCGTACTTGCCCAGCAACGATGCCGGCACGAACCCCGCCTTGTTTGCGCGCTTGGCGCGCGCCGCCTCGAGATCGCCTTCCACCGCCGCCTGCTCCACCGACACCTGCGACCGCGCATCCACCTGCTCGGCTTCGCAGGCTTCGAGGGCGCGCTCGAACCCGTGCAGCCCGGCCCGGGCCTCGTCCAGCCGGCGATTGATCGACACCAGCTCGACCTCCTCGTTGGCCACGATCCGCTTGGCTTCGTCCATCTGCGCCACCGCCGCCGTGGCCTGCCGCATGGTCTTGACGTTGTCCATCTGTCCCTGATTGCGATCGATCAGCGCCTTGTGCTCCGTGATCTTGTCGCGCAGGTAGGCCTGCTTCTTCTCTTCCGCCGCCACCACCGTGGTGCTGCGATCGATGTCCGTCATGATGCGCGTGCGCTTCTGGTCGAGTTCCTTGAGTCGCGGCATGAGTGATGCCAACCGCTCTTCGAGCCCGCGAATCTCCAGGTCATCCGCCTGCACCGCCAGCAACGCTTCCAGTTCCTCGTTCAACACGTACTCCTCCGTCGTGAGTGGCGGCGCTCAGGGGCGCCGGTACCCCTTCCAACCCGTCGCGCCCATGTGGCGCAATTCGTTGTTCAATCGCTGCTTCTCGGCAATCAACCGGTCCTTCTGTTCGCCCAGCGCAATGGGGGTCAGGCGATCGAGCTCGGCCAGGCGGTCCCGCATGGAGCGTTCGCGCAGCCGCCGCAGGGCGCCGTCAATGGACGCCTGCGGGTTCATCATGCTTTCGGGGGTGTCGAGCATCTCCTCGGCCAGGCGCACCACCCACGGTTCCAGCTTGTCCCCCAGCCACGTCACCAGTTCCCCGCCCTGCAGCGAGACCTCGGCCTCCAACAACGCTTCGTAGATCGCACCGTACGCCGGGTCGCGCAGTCTCGCCGGCGGGAGCGCCTGCTCCTCGTCCTCCGGCAGCCAGTCGGGACGCTCCATTTCACCGTCGCTCAGGCGCCCCACGCCTTCGATCACCGCGTCGGCCAGCGGCCGGTGCAGCATCATCACGCGTACCAGGTCACGCTCCGACGACGACGCCTCCACCGTGCTGCGGTACGGCCCGACGCGCTGCACGGGCGGCGGCGCCACGGGCGCCTCCTCGTCCTCCCCGCGCACCCGACGAATCGTGGGGCTCGGCGGCGGCGCGCTGGTGCGCGCGCGGCGCGATGCCCCCGCCTCGAGTTCGCGCGCGAGCACGCTGCGATCCACCGCGGCCGCCTCGGCCGCACGCGCCAGGTACATCTCCCGCGTCAGCTGATCGGTGCAGGCGCGAATGGTCGGCAGCAGCGAGTCGAGCGCGCGCCGCTTGCGCTGCAGGTCGTTGAACCAGCCGCCGCGTTCCAGCAGTTGCACCTTGCGGTCGAAGACGTCGAGCGAGTTGGCGATGAGTTTTTCCATCGCATCGCGGCCGTGCGCGCGCACGTACGTGTCGGGGTCATCGCCGTCGGGCATCGTCACCACACGCACGGCCACCCCCTGCGCCAGCAGCACGTCGGCCGCGCGGAAGGTCGCCTTCTGCCCCGGGGCGTCGCTGTCGTACGCGATGAAGACCGTCTTGGCGTGCCGGCGCAGCAGTTCGGCCTGCCCTTCGGCGAGCGCCGTGCCCATCGGCGCCACCACCGGCTCGATGCCTGCGTCCACCATGCGCACCACGTCGAAGTAGCCCTCGACGAGAATGGCGCGTTCCTCGCGCCGCATCGCCTGCCGGGCGGCGTTCAGGTGGTACAGCGTCTGGCCCTTGTGAAAGACTTCCGACTCGCTGCTGTTCAGGTACTTGGGTTCGCCGGGACCGAGCAGGCGCCCGCCGAACGCCACGTGATGTGCCGCCGCGTCGAGAATGGCAAAGGTCAGCCGGTCACGGAATCGCGGACGCGGTTCTTCCTCCTCGGCGCGCTTCACCAGCAACCCCGCCTGCAGCAACCGGTCGTCCTCCCACCCCAGGTTGTTCAGGTAGGCGCGCATCAGCCCAAGTTCGCGCGGTGCGTAGCCCAGTTCGAACCGATCCGCCGTCTCGCGCGAGATCTGGCGCGACGCCAGGTACTCGCGGGCCTCCTTGGCCGACGGGCTGTTCCACAGCGTCTCGGTGAACCAGGCCGCCGCCGTGCCGTTGATCTCCCAAAAGGGCTCGCGCGGATCGGGGCCTTCACGATGCGCCTTGACCTCGCGCACCTCGATGCCCGACTTCTCGCCCACGTACTTCACCGCCTCGACGAACGTCATCCCCAGGCGCTTCTGCACGAACGTGAAGACGTTCCCCTTCTCGCCGCAGACAAAGCAGGTGTAGCCCCCCTTGGGGAGCACCGAGAAGTTGTTGTTGGTCCCCTGATGAAAGGGGCACGGGCCGCGGAAGACGGATCCCACGCGCTTGAGGCGCACGTGCTCGCTGATGATCGCCACGATGTCCGCGGCGTCGCGCACGCGCTCCACATCCTCGTCGGGTATCACGTCAGTTGCACCACGGTCACGCCGGCGCCCCCTTCGTTCCACAGCCCCAGCCGCGACGCCTTCACGCGCGGATCCCCCTTCACCATTTCGCCCACCCGCTGCCGCAGGGCGCCCGTCCCCTTGCCGTGGATGATGCGCAACTCGGCGAGGTCGGCGCGCAGCGCGCTGTCGATCGCCTGCAGCACCGCGTCCTCCACTTCACTGATGCGCATGCCGCGCACGTCTACTTCGTGCTTCGCGTCCACGTCAGGAATATCGCCAATGTACGCGCCCGCCGGTTCCTTGTCCCGCAGCAGGCGCACCGAGATGCGCGTCAGCGAATCCACCGGCACCGTCAGCTTCAGCGCGCCCACCACCACCACCGCCTCGCGCCCGCGCAGTTCCAGCAGGCGCCCCGCTTTGCCGCCCAGCGTCGAGACGGCCACCGCCTGTCCCACGTCCAGCGTGCCAGACGCCGGCTCTGCCTGCTCCACCGCGCGACGCCCCTCGTCGCGTTCCGCCACCTCGAGCGCCTGCAGAGCGTCCGCTTCCTGTGCGGCTCGCTGTTCCACCGCGCGGCGCGCGACAATGGCCGCTTCGTCCACCCCTGCGGCCCCGGCGGCCCTCAGGTCCCTGATCGTGCGTTCCAGGTCGGCACGCGCGTCCAGCAGGTAGCGCCGCGCATCGTGCCGCTGCGCCTTCTCCAGCTCCCGTTCCTTCCGCTTGATCTCCCCTTCCCGCTCCGCCAGCCGGTGTCCGCGCTGCTGCACGTCGGCGAGATCGGCCGCCAGTTGTTCCTGTACGCTCGCGCTCTCGCGCTCCCTCGCTTCCAGCACCTCAAGCAGGCGATGGATGTCCCGCTCCACCTGCGGCACACGTTCCTCGGCGCGCGCGATCACATCGGCCGGCATGTTGAGGCGCCGCGCAATGCTCAACCCGTACGACCGTCCGGGGATTCCCTTGATCAGCCGATACGTCGGCGCCAGCGCCACCGCGTCAAACTGCAACGAGGCATTCACGACGCCGGGCACTTCCTGCGCCAGTTCCTTCAGCGCACCCAGGTGCGTCGTCGCGATGGTCAGCGTGCCGCGGCGCGTCAGCGTCTCGAGGATGGCACCGCCCAGCGCCGCGCCTTCCAGCGGGTCGGTGCCCGATCCCAGTTCGTCCACCAGCACCAGTGACTCGCTGGTGGCGTCGCAGACGATCTCAATGAGGTTCTTGAGGTGCGCGCTGAACGTCGACAGCGATGCCTCGATGCTCTGCTCGTCCCCGATGTCGGCAAAGACACCATCGAAGGCGGCCAGACGGCTCTCGCTCCCCACCGGCGCCGGGATGCCACTCTGCGCCATTAGCGACAGTAGCGCGAGCGCCTTCAGCAGGACCGTCTTGCCGCCCGTGTTCGGCCCCGAGACCAGCAGTGTGCGCTCGCCGGGCAGCATCTCCAGATCGAACGGCACCACGTCGGCGCCGCGCGCGAGCAGCAGCGGATGCCGGCCGTCACGAATGCAGAAGCCCCCGCTGGCCGCGCCCAACGGGGCCGGCGTGCAACGCGCGGCCACCGCATACCGGGCACGCGCCGCCAGCGAATCCAGTGCGACCAGCGCCTCGAGTGACGCCACCAGCGCGTCGTGGTGTGGGCGCAGCGCGTCGGTGAGTTCGCGCAGGATCCGGTCGATCTCACGCTGCTCGGCGATGGCGAGTTCGCGGATGCGGTTCCCCGCCTCCACCGCGGCCGGCGGCTCGATGAAGACCGTCGCCCCGGTGGCGCTGGTGTCGTGAATGATCCCGCCGGCGCTCTTTGCTCCTTCACGGCGGATCGGCATCACGTACCGACCGTTGCGCACCGTCACCGAGGCGTCCGGTACCTGATGATGTGCGTCGAGCTTGGCCATCATCCGTTCCAGCAGGCGCACCAGATCGCCCTCGGCCCCCGCCATCTCGCGACGAATGCGGCGCAGCGCGCTCGAGGCGTCGTCGCGCACCGACCCGCCCTCGTCCAGTGCCTTGTCGAGGCGGCGTTCCAGTTCCACGTCGCGCGCCATCACGTCGGCGTACTGCATCAGCAACGCGCGCGTCATCGCGCTCACCCGGTCGCCGTACAGTGCGTCGCGCGTGCGGCGCGCCGAGCCCAGCAACTGGGCCGCGTCGCGCAGGGCGAGGCCGTCCAGGGTGGTCCCGGGAATTCGCAGCCGTTCGAGGGCGGCCACCAGATCCGGGATCGGTTCCGAGGCCCAGCCATCGTCGCTCGTCACCAGCGATCGCAGCGCTTCCACGCGCGCGTGCTCGGCGCGCACCGCCTCCAGATCGGTCGATGGCATCAGCTCGGCCACGTGCGCAGCCCCGAGCGACGACCCCGCATACCCCGCCACGACCTCGAGCACGCGCGGGAATTCCAGGACCGTCAGCGCGTGCGGACGAAAAAACCCGACCGGGCGATCGAAATCGCTCGTTCGGGCTTGTCCGGATACCACGTTGGGAGGTGTCACTCCGACTTGCCGAGCTCCTCACGGACGATGCGGTTGATCGTGCCCCCGTCGGCGCGTCCCTTGAACTGGGACATCACCTGACCCATCACGGGGCCGACGCCAGCGGCGCCGCCCGCAATGGTGGCACGGACCGCAGTCCGGATGTCATCCTCGCTGGCCTCGGCGGGGAGGAAGCGCTCCAGCGCCGCCACTTCCGCCGTTTCCTGCGCCGCGAGCTCCATGCGTCCACCCTGCGTAAACATGCCGATGGACTCACGGCGCTTCTTGACGCCCTTGCGCAGCACGTCGACGACATCGTCGTCGGTGAGTGCGCGCTTGAGCTCGATTTCGCGATTCCTGATGTCCGACAGGGTCGTTCCCAGGACCAGCGTCAGTGGCCTGTCCTGGGCCTTGCGCGCGGTGATAAGTGCCGCGCTCAGGCGATCCTGCAGTGGGGGCATCAGGTGGACCGGGTACGACGGTTCTTGCGCGTCGCCGCATTCATCTTGCGCTTGCGGCGTTCGCTCGGCTTTTCATAGTGACGATGCTTGCGCAGGTCGGACAAAATCCCGGCCTTTTCGCACTTCTTCTTGAAGCGCTTGAGCGCACGCTCGAAGTTCTCATCGTCATGGATGATGACTTCCGACAATCTGGATCTCCCCCCTTCATGGCGGTTGCGCGCCGGCTTGGGACGTAGTCGCTTGTAGCCTTATAACTTAGCGGTTGGAGAGGAGGAGAAGCAAGGGCGTTGGTACTGGGAGGGGTTCGGGGTGGCGGGTGCAAGTGAGGGGGGCGAGTAGGCGGGGGCGAGTAGGCGGGGGCGAGTAGGCGGGGGCGAGTAGGCGGGGGCGAGTAGGCGGGGGCGCGACACTCGTGCCCGGCCCTTCACCTCCTCACCTGCACCCGCCACCCCTGACTCCCCACAGTACTGTTACAGGAGAGTGCCGCTCGATCACCCCCGGATCAACCCACCCCTCACGAGGATGGCTCGCGAGTGTTCCGTATTTCATCCCACCGAGCGGGCGGCATCCGAGGCCACGCCTGCGTCCTCCTCGCCGCGCCCCTCCTTGGTGCCTGTGGCCGGCTCGCCTCCATCCCCTCCGCCCCACCGCAGACCGCAGAGTCGTGGCTCACCATCCAGCCGTTCGTGACGCTGCGCATCGCGGGTGCGCCCGTCGTGCTCGTCCAGCCGACGACCAGCGCCATCGTCTACCTGCTCGGCGTTCTCGCGATCGGCATCGGACTGCACTTCCTGCGCCGTCGCGCCGCGCACCGCTCGAGGCTCTGGTGGGGCATCGCCCTGCTGCTGTGGGGCCTGGGGGCCCTGCTGGCCGGCACCAGCTATGAAGCCTTCAGCTACCAGATCAAGTGCGTGGGACGCGACGTCTGTACGTGGACCAGCTGGTGGGAGATCGCCTATCTCGTCGTGACCGTAGCCAGCGTGAACGCCATCATCGTGGCGCAGGCGTACAGTAGCGCGTCGGGCGCGCGGCGCCGAATGATGATCCGGTATGCCATCGCGCATTGCGCGGCGTATGTGGCCGTGATGGCGGCCGGCATCGCCCTCGCCAGCCGCACGCTGCTCTCGTTTGAGCTGTTTGTCGCCGTCGTGGTGCCCGGCTTCGTCCTGCTCACGATCCAGAACGTGTGGAACTACCGCGCCCGTCGGCGTTCGCTCGACCTCGCCCTGCTCGGCGCGTGGGCAGGACTCGCAGTCACGGTCGTCGCCTATGCCCTCTACCTGGCATCCGGCCTGTCGGCCACCCTGTGGTCACGCGGTGTCTGGTTC
>CANNKR010000125.1 GCA_947504615.1 Gemmatimonadota bacterium
CAGCTGTCCGTCGCGGACCACGAGGACGCCGCCCGTGTAGCCAAAGCTCTCCAGGCGCCCCATGTACTCGTGCACGCGAGCAACCACCTGCGCATCGGTGGGGCGCGTGTCGGTGGCTTGCGCCGCGGCGGTGCCAACGACGAGCGGCAGCAGGAGGGTGATGCGGCGAATGGCGCGAAGGGGCATCGAGCGGCGAAAGGGGTACAGAGCGCGGGGTGACTTCATTGAATCTTAGTCACCAACGGGCGACGGGGTGGCCGTGTGCTGGCGGAAGACACCGTGGCGGCGCCGCCAGTACGCCTGAACGCCCTAATCGATGCGTTCAGGCTCCAGCACCCGCTCTACCACCTGTCCGTCGACCACGCTGACGTAGTAGACCTTGGCCCCGTCGCGCGACGCCACGACCCGCGCGATCTCGCCATTCTCGAAGTAGATCCCCGCATCGTTGTCGCAGGCGTAGCCGGGCTTCAGCGTGCCGGCCCCGATCAACTGGTGATACATCGGGCGCCGCCCGGCCTCGGCGTCGTAATGAGGCGAGTGGCTTCCCGGCAGGAAGCCGAGGCACTGCACCACCGACAGCGCCTTGGGCCGCGAGTCCGACGTTCCTTCCTCGAACCAGCAGAGCGAGCCCGCGCTGGCGCCGCCGAGCACGATGCCGCGGTCCCACGCTTCGCGCAGCACGACGTCGATGCCCTGGGCCTTCCAGATGGCCTGCTGGTTCAGCGTGTTGCCGCCCGAGACGAGGATCGCGTCCATCGACAGCAGGACCTCGTCCCATCCCTTCGTCTGCGACAGGCTCTCGATGAAGCTGTCCTGCACGTACGGCTCGACGCCGAGCGACGCACAGTAACCGTAGAAGGCGATCTTGTTGGCGGCGCTGTCGGCGGAGGCCGTGGGCAGGTAGCAGATGCGCGGTCGCGGCCTGCCGGTGAGTGCCGCCATGTAGCGGATGAACGCGGTCTGGAAGCCGCCGCCGGCGATGAGAATCTTGCGCGTGGCGCGGGTGGGCGACGCCTGGGGGGGATGCGGGGTGGTCATGGGTGACGAAAGGTGCCCGTAGCATCCCGGCGGCGCAACGCATCTATTTAGACGCAGCTTCGTCTCAGTTCATTCTGCCACCGGAATGCCGATATGAATAAGCTCGCCGTCCTCCTCGCCTTCACGGTCGCCGCGTTCGCCACACCCTCGGCCGCACAGACCGACCAGGCACGGTGGGCGCAGCGCGCCGGTGCCGTCACGATCACGCGCGACAGCTGGGGCATTCCGCACGTGCGCGGCACCACCGACGCCGACGTCGTGTTTGGCGCGATGTATGCCCAGGCGGAGGACGACTTCAATCGCGTCGAGGCCAACTTCATCACCTCGCAGGGACGCACCGCCGAGGCCGTGGGCGAGAGTGCGATCTACGCGGACCTTCGCATGAAGCTGTTCATCGACCCCGACTCCATGAAGGTCATCTACGCCAAGAGCCCGGCGTGGCTGCAGACGCTGATGGTGGCCTGGGCCGACGGCCTCAACTTCTACCTCGCCCGGCACCCCGCGGTGAAGCCGCGGGTGATCACGAAGTTCGAGCCGTGGATGGCGCTCACCTTCAGCGAAGGGAGCATCGGCAACGACATCGACGGCGTGAACGTGTCGCAACTGCAGGCATTCTACGGCAACGGTCCGGTGAAGATTGCGCGGATGGGTCCGGGATCAGCCTTCGAGCGAGCGGCCCTGGCGGCTGACGCAGTGCGCGCCATCGACGATGCCGTGGAAAAGGAACCGTCGGGTTCCAACGGAATGGCGGTGTCACCGAAGAACACGAAGGCCGGCCGGGCGCTGCTGCTCATCAACCCGCACACCTCGTTCTTCTTCCGGGAAGAACTGCAGATGACGAGCGACGAAGGGCTCGATGCCTACGGCGCTTCCACGTGGGGGCAGTTCTTCATCTACCAGGGCTTCAATCGCACGGCGGGGTGGATGCACACCACGAGCGCGGCCGACCGCAGCGACGAGTTTCTCGAGACCGTGTCGGAAAAGAACGGCGCGTTCTTCTATAAGGTCGGCACTGGCGAACGGCCGCTGACTCCCAAGGTCATCACCGTGCCGTACAAGACCGCGAGCGGAATGGCCGAGAAGAAGTTCACGGTCTATTACACGCACTTTGGGCCGATCGTCCGCTCCACGGGGGGCAAGTGGGTGGCCATCCGCATCATGCAGGAGCCGCTGAAGGCGCTGACGCAGAGCTATACGCGCACCAAGGCAAAGAACCTTGCCGAGTTCCGGAAAACGATGGACCTGCTCACCAACTCGTCCAACAACACGCTGTTTGCGGACGCCGACGGCAACGTGGCGTACCTGCACGCGAACTTCATTCCGCGCCGTGACCCGAAGTTCGACTGGACGCGGCCGGTGGACGGCAGCGATCCGGCCAGCGAGTGGAAGGGGCTGCTGTCGTTTGACGAAGCGCCCAACGTGCTGAATCCGGCGAGTGGCTGGGTGTACAACTCCAACGATTGGCCGTGGGCCGCGGCGGGGCCGAGCAGCCCGAAGCAGTCGGCGTTCCCGTCATACGTGGACAACGGCGTCGAGTCGCATCGCGGACGGCACGCGGTGATGGTGATGCAGGACAAGAAGGACTTCACCATCCAGGGGCTGCGTGATGCGGCGTACGACAGCTATCTCCCGGGCTTCGAGAAGTCGGTGCCCGCGCTGGTCAAGGCATGGGACGATGCGCCGGCAGCGAATCCGCTCAAGGCCAAGCTCGCCGAGCAGGTGAAGTTGCTGCGCGCGTGGGACCTGCGCTGGAGCGAAGCGTCGATCCCGACGTCGCTGGCCATCTTCTATGGAACGGAAGCGAACCGCCTGGCCGCCGGTGGACGGGGACGGCGGGGTGGCCCTGCCGTCGAGCTCACCAGCGACCAGCAGCTGCAGGCACTCGACGCGGCGTGCGCCAAACTCACCGCCGACTTCGGCAAGTGCAACACGCCGTGGGGCGACATCAATCGCTTCCAGCGCCTGAACGCGAAGATCGAATCGGAGTTCGACGACTCGGCGCCGAGCACGGCGGTGGGATTTCCGTCGGCAAACTGGGGCTCGCTCGCGTCGTTCGGCGCGCGGCAGTATCCGAACACGAAGAAGTGGTACGGGACGAGCGGCAACAGCTTTGTGGCCGTGGTCGAGTTCGGGAAGGACAGCGTGCGGGCGCGGGCGGTGACGGCGGGCGGCTTGAACAGCGTGATCGGGTCGCCACACTTCAACGACCAGGGCGCTCGGTACGCCACGGGCGACTTGCGCGAGGTGTACTTCTATCCCAACCAGCTGAAGGGGCACACCGAGCGGGTGTACCAGCCGGGGAAGGAGAAGTAGGGGGGCGCGCGGCGGACTAGCGCCCCAGGAACGGCGCGGCCTTTTGGCGGGATGCGCGTCGATGCTGCATCTTCAGGGACCGGCGACCGACCGTTGCCGCCGACCAACCTCCCGCGACCAGCCCGAAGGCGGAATCCCGTGCGCACCTACCTCTCCCGACTGACCCTCGCCCTTGCGGCGACGGCCACCATCACCGCGACGCTCGCGGCCCAGTTGCCGACCCCTTCGGCCGCCATGCAGTGGCGCCAGATCGGACCCAACCGTGCCGGGCGTGGGCGTGCTGCGACAGGCGTCCCGACGCAGCCCAACGTGGCGTATGTCGGTTTTGACAATGGTGGCGTCTGGCGCTCGACGGACTACGGCAACAACTGGGAGCCGATCTTCGACAAGGAAGCGACGGGTTCGATTGGCGCCATCGCCGTGGCGCCGTCCGATCCGAACGTCATCTACGTCGGCACCGGCGCGGGGATCATCCGCCCCGATCTCGCGACCGGGCTCGGGGTCTACAAGTCGGTCGACGCGGGAAAGACGTGGACGCATCTGGGGCTGTTCGACAGCCAGATGATCGCCTACATCGACGTCGATCCGCGCGATCCCAACCGGGTCTTCGTGGCGGTGCTCGGCCATCCGTACGGCCCCAATACCGAGCGCGGCGTGTTCCGCTCCACGGACGGCGGCACGTCGTTCCAGAAGGTGCTCTACAAGGACGAATACACGAGCGCCAATGAAGTGCGCATCGACCCGAGCGATCCCAGCATCGTGTACGCCACGCTCTGGCAGCAGCAGCAGATGTTCTATGAAGGGAGCACGTTCGGCGGTGGCGGCAACGGCATCTTCAAGTCGACCGACGGCGGCACGACGTGGAAGCACCTGACGGACGGGTTGCCTGATGCGCTGCAGGCGAACATCGCCATTGCACCGAGCAACCCGAAGCTGCTGTACGCGATGGTAGCGCCGGCTCTGGCGAATGGGGCATCGGGCCCCGTGGGTTTCTACCGGTCCACCGATGCAGGCGAGCACTGGACGCTGGCCGTGAACGGTCCCGACGGCAAGCCGCGCCGCACCCCCGATCCCCGTCCGCTCGGGCGCATCGGCGGCGGCGACCTGCCGCCGGTCGTCGTGGATGGCAAGAACGAGAACGTCATCTACAGCGCGTCGACGGTGATGTGGCGCACCGAAGACGGCGGCCTCAACTGGTCGGCCGTGCGCGGTGCTCCGGGTGGCGACGACTACCAGCGCATCTGGGTGAATCCCGTGCACCCCGACATCCTCATTGCCATAGCCGATCAGGGCGCCGTGATCTCGGCCAATCGTGGCTTGTCGTGGAGCAACTGGTACACGCAGAACACCGCGGCGATGTTCCATGTCACGGCCGACAATGCCTTCCCGTATCGCCTGTGCGCCGGCCAGCAGGACAGCGGTTCGGCGTGCGTGACGAGCCGGTCGTTCGACGGCCAGATCACCTTTCGCGACTGGACGCCGGTGAACATTCAGGAGTACGGAGTCGCCGCTCCCGATCCACGCGATCCGGACATGGTGTATGGCAGCGCGCGGCAGGGCGTGTCGGTGTGGAACCGCGCCACGCACCAGACGACGCAGGTGGGGCCGGACATGTCGGCCAAGGGGCCCAACGGCGAAGCGTACAACCGCAACGTCCGCACCATGCCGCTGGTCTGGTCGCCGGTGAACCTCGACGCACTGTACTACGCGTCGAACGCCGTGTGGAAGACACTCGACCGCGGCAAGTCGTGGACGCGCATCAGCCCCGACCTCACGCGGCAGGCGTGGGACGTCCCGGCGAACGCGGGCAAGTATGCAGCCACGGTGAAGCCGGCGCCGCTGGGCGCCATCACCGCGCTGGCTCCGTCGTACAAGGATGCCAACGTGCTGTGGGCCGGCACCGACGACGGCAACGTGCAGGTGACGATGAACGGCGGCGCCACGTGGACCAACGTGACGCCCGCGGGCATCAAGCCGTGGACGCGCATCTTCAACCTGGAGGCGGGGCGCTTCGACCGGCTCACCGCCTACGTGGCGGCAAACACGATGCGCATCGACGACATGGCGCCGCATTTCTGGCGCACGCATGACGGCGGCAAGACGTGGACCGAGATCAGCACGGGGATATTGACCAACTACCCGGCAAACTCCATTCGTGAGGATCCGCGCGTGAAGGGGCTGCTGTACGCCGCCACCGATGCGCAGGTGTGGGTGAGCTACGACGACGGCGACCACTGGCAGTCGCTGCGCAACAACATGCCGGCCATTTCGGTGCGCGACCTCAAGGTGAAGGACGACAGCATCTGCCAGTGCTCCGATCTCGTCATCGGCACGCACGGGCGCGGGTTCTGGATCCTCGACAACCTGACGCCCATCCGTCAGGCGGCCGAGGTCGCCAAGGCGGCGGCGTCGCACACGACGTATCTCGTGAAGCCCGCGACGGCGCTGCGCATCCGGTCGGGCACCAACGAGCCGACGCCGCTGCCGCCCGAAGTGCCGGCGGGGCAGAATCCGATGGCGGGGGCGGTCCTCGACTATTTCCTGCCGCACGCCGTGGGTGACGTGACGCTCGACATTCTCGACGCCAAGGGCGTGGTGGTGCGAACGTACTCGAGCAAGGATCCGGTGCTGAATCCGCATCCGGCCCTCGACCGTGCGGCGTACGACAAGATCTGCCAGCAGAATGTGACCGCGACGTTCTGCGGACTGCCGCTCTACTGGCCGGGCGAACCGATGGTGTTTGGCGCCTCAGCCGGCATGCACCGTGTGGCGTGGGACATGCGCCTGCAGCCGCTGTCAGCGGAAGATGTGACGGCCGCGGGCGACGTCGACGCCACGGGCGCGGTGCCGGGGCGTGCCAGCCTGGGCGAGTCCACACCGTGGGCGCCGCCGGGCAGCTATACGGTGCGGCTGACGGCGGAAGGCAAGTCGGTCACGCAGCCGATTACGGTGAAGCTCGATCCGCGCGTGAAGACGGCGGCACCGGCGCTGGCGCAGCTGGCCACGCTGACGCGTGAGATGTACGACGGGGCGGTGGCTGCACGCGCCGCGTTTGCGCAGGCGCGTGCGGTGGCGGGACAGTTGGCGGCCACGAGCGGAGCCGACGCGGATGCGTTCAAGGCCCGGCTCGATTCCCTGGCTCCGGCTCCGGCGCCCGGCGGTGGACGCGGCGGGGCGTTCCGCCGGCGTGGTGGCGGTGCCGCCGCGGCGCCGACGCTGGAAAGCGTCAGCACCGGCATGATGGGTGCCGCGATGGCCATGCAGGGGAGCGAGGTGGCGCCGACGGCGGTGCAGGTGGCGGCGTGTGACCGCGTGCGCAAGCAGTCGGCAGAGTTGATGAAGAAGTGGACGACCCTCAAGACCGGCGGGCTGGCCGACCTGAACGCCAAGCGCAAGGCGGCGGGTCAGGCGGCGGTGACGCTGCCGTGATGGCGAAACGAGCAAGAGACCACGCGCGAGTACGCCGGCGCCCGTGGCGTTGGCTGTGCATCACAGTGCTGGCGATGGCCGTGATGCTGCCATCGTCAGTACGTGCACAAGCGTCGGCAGCGACGAACAACGCCGCCGACGTGGCGTTCATGTCCGGCATGATCCACCATCACGCGCAGGCGGTCGAGATGGTGGCGCTGATAGCCGGCCGCACGAAGACCCCGGCCCTGACGTCGCTTGGCGAACGGATCAACGTCTCTCAGAAGGACGAGATCCATATGATGCAGCAATGGCTGCGTGACCACGGCGAGACGGCGCCCGATCCGCTGGCCACCGCCCACGCCGGCATGGCGATGGACATGGCCATGCCGATGGGCGAGCACCAGGTGATGATGCCGGGCATGCTGACACCCCCGCAGATGGCGGAGCTGGCCAAGGCCAAGGGTGCCGCGTTCGACCGGCTGTTCCTCACGGGCATGATCCAGCACCACGCCGGGGCGATCACGATGGTGAAGGAGCTCTTTGCCACCAACGGCGCCGGCAACAACACGGCCGTCTTCCGGTTTGCGTCCGACGTGGACGCCGATCAGCGGGCCGAGATTGCGCGCATGCGAGCCTTGCTCAAGGTGCTGTCTACCAAGTAGTAATTTCACCGTCCCCCAACCAGGCCCCTTCATGATCCTCCGCTCCCCGCTCACGCGGCGCGCCGTTCGCGCCGTCGCACTGATGGCCGCGCTCGCCGCGTCGGCCGCCGCCCAGACGGCCAGCACCACCGATCCGCGCGCCACCCTGAAGGCCGGCTGGAAGGACGCCGGCGTGGCCGCGAGCAACCTGCGCCTCGTCTCCACGGCGTGGAAGCCCGACGGGATGTACGATCCCAGGAACCTCGGGAACTTCTCCTTCATGAACTCCGATCTTGCCTTCTCGGGCACGTACGTATTTCAGGGGAACTTCAACGGCTTCCAGATCTGGGACGCCTCGGACCTCAAGCAGCTGAAGCTCACGACGCTCTATCCCTGCCCGGGCGGGCAGGGCGACGTGTCGGTGCATGGCAACCTGCTCTTCATGTCAGTCGAAGAGACCCGCGGCCGTGCGGACTGCGGCCCTGGTGGCGTGAAGGACACGGTGAGCACCGAGCGCTTTCGCGGAGTGCGCATCTTCGACATCACGGACATCGCGCATCCCAAGGTGATCACGCAGGTGCAGACGTGCCGCGGTTCGCACACGCACACGCTGCTCGAGGACCCCAAGGACAAGGGCGTCCTGTACGTGTACGTGCAGGGGACGAGCGTCGTGCGCTCGCCGAACGAACTGGTGGGCTGTTCAGGTGCCGAGCCGGACAAGGACGCCAACACGTCGTTGTTCCGCATCGAGATCATCCGCGTGCCGCTGGCGAATCCTGCTGCGGCCAAGATCGTGAACGCACCGCGCATCTTCGCCGACTCGGCGGGCGCGATTGCAGGCCTGTGGAAGGGCGGCGCGCATGGCGACAGCACGCAGAACACGTCGCAGACCAATCAGTGCCATGACATCACCGTCTATCCGGCCATCGGGCTGGCGGCGGGCGCCTGTTCGGGCAACGGGATCATCCTGGACATCAAGGACCCCGCGAACCCCAAGCGCATCGCCGAGGTGATTGACCCCAACTTCGCCTATTGGCACAGCGCGAATTTCAGCAATGATGGTTCGAAGGTGATGTTCACCGACGAGTGGGGGGGCGGCACGGCGCCGCGTTGCCGCGTGACCGACAAGATGACGTGGGGGGCCAATGCCATCTTCGCGCTGAGTGGCCGCACGATGACGCTGGCCGGGTACTACAAGCTGCCGGTGGCGCAGACCAGCACCGAGAACTGCGTGGCGCACAACGGGTCGGTCATTCCGGTGCCGGGGCGCGACATCATGGCGCAGGCGTGGTATCAGGGCGGCATCTCGGTATTCGACTTTACCGATCCCGCGCATGTGCAGGAGATTGCGTACTTCGACCGCGGCCCGGTGAACGCCGACACGCTGCACATCGGCGGCTCGTGGTCGGCGTACTGGCACAACGGCTACCTCTACAGCACCGAGATCGCGCGCGGCCTCGATATCCTGGAACTCACGCCCAGCGCGTTCCTGTCGGCCAACGAGATTGCCGCTGCCAGGCTCGTGCAGCACGACGTGAACAATCCGCAGACCCAGATGAAGAACAGCTGGCCGGCGCACGTGGCGGTGGCCCGGGCGTACCTCGATCAGCTGGTGCGCGGCAATGGGCTGGCCGCGGCGCGCACGTCTGCCGTGACGAAGGAACTGGATGCCGCGGAGCAGCTGTCGGGCGCGGCGAAGAAGGCGGCGCTGTCGAAGCTGGCCGCGGCGCTGGCTGCAGATGCGGCGGGTGCCGCCGATGCGGGCCGCGTGAAGGCGCTCTCGGCGGTGGTCACGCAACTGGCGAAGTAGGCTTCACTGCGGGGCTGGGTTTGGTTTTTCAACACGGAGACCTTAGGTACCTCCGGTCTCCTCGCTGGGTTCTGTTTCTTCAACACGGAGACCGGAGCAGCACGGAGGACGCGGAGTACTGCAACAATTCAAAGGGGTCGTGGCGGAGAGCACTGTCCGCCGCGACCCCTATTATGCCGTTGCCGTACTCCGTGGCCCTCCGGTATCTCCGGTCTCCGTGTTGAAAGAACGAATCCCGGCCGTGGCCCAGCGTCTTTTACTATGAAACCATGCGCCCCATCAACGGGAACGCCGCCGTGAGCAGTCCGGCCACGAGCATGACCATCGA
>CANNKR010000126.1 GCA_947504615.1 Gemmatimonadota bacterium
GATCGAGAAAGCTGATCGCGCGCTTCCGCCCCTGGACGATCTCGTCGGCGCGGGCGTATTGCTGCGCCAGCGCCAACTGGCCGTCGCGCCGCTCGGGGAACAGGGCCGCCGCAATTTGGACGGTCAGTTCTCCATTGCGCAGTTCAACCTTCGAGGCATTTTCGACCTCCTTCAGGTGCGCCGCCGCCGACGCCGGCGTCATCGGCACCGTGATGAAGTTCGGGACCACCTCGCCGACGGGAATGGTGCGCTCCCTGATCACGAACCAGTACCCCGCCGTGAACACCGCGAGCAGTCCAATGGCGCCCCAGCGCTTCAGGCGCGCCACGCGTGCGAACGCGGGACCCAGTCCGCTCGATGCCCGCAGTGATGAACTGGCACGCCCCCCCCGCGACGCACCCGCCTGCGCGGATCCATCGAGCGGGTACGGCGTCTGGCAGAAGGCACACACCCGGAGGTTGTGGCTTTCTTTCCCACACTTTGGACATAGCATCGCACTAAGCATTACTCCGTCGCGCGAAACAGGCAACCGGGGACCATGGCCCGGCCACTCCGCCACCGCCCCCGAACTCAATACCGCAGGCCAGGCAGCCCCTGCCCCACGAGGTTGAGCACGACCCCCAGCCGGCGGATTCGGTCACGCGCGGCCCCCGCGAACCGTCGGAAGTAAATGAACCATTTTGAAGAATTTCCCCGACAGGAACTCTTTCGTGACACTGTAACTTTGAAGGGACCAGCACACGCTGGTCTCCCGTCGCCTAGGAGATACCGTCGTGACGATCCAGAATGAACTGAAAGGCAAACGTGGCGTGGCTATCCTCCACGATCCGCTGCTCAACAAGGGCACCAGCTTCACCGAAACCGAGCGGGACGCGCTGGGGCTGCGCGGCCTCCTGCCGCCCAAGATCACCAGCCAGGCGCAGCAGGTCGAGAAGATCCTCAGCAATATCCGCCGCAAGGCCACCGACCTCGACAAGTACACCTACCTCGTCTCGCTCCAGGAGCGCAACGCCGCGCTCTTCTACCGCGTGGTGATGGACAATCTCTCCGAGATGATGCCCATCATCTACACCCCGACGGTCGGCCAAGCCTGCCAGAAATACGCGCTCATTTTCCGGCGCCCGCAGGGGCTGTTCATCTCCAGCAACGACCGCGGGCGCATCAAGGAACTGCTCGGCAACTGGCCCCACACCGATGTCCGCATGATCGTCGTCACCGATGGCGAACGCATTCTGGGCCTCGGCGACCTCGGTTCGTGCGGCATGGGCATCCCCGTGGGCAAGCTCTCGCTCTACACGGCCTGCGCGGGGCTGCCGCCCGAGCAGTGCCTCCCTGTGATGCTCGATGTCGGCACCAACAACCAGGCGCTGCGCGACGACCCGCTGTACATCGGTCTCGCACAGGAACGGTTGCGCGGCCCGGCCTACGATGAACTGGTCGAGGAGTTCGTCACCGCGGTGCACGAGATTTTCCCGAAGGCCTGCATCCAGTTCGAGGACTTCGGCAACACCAACGCCTTCCGGATGCTGCGCAAGTATCGCGACCGGGTCTGCACCTTCAACGATGACATTCAGGGCACGGCCGGCGTCGTGCTGTCGGGCCTGTACTCGTCGCTGCGCCTGACCGGCGGCAAACTCGCCGACAAGACGTTCCTCTTCCTCGGCGCGGGCGAAGCGGGCGTCGGCATCTGCAACCTCATCGTGCAGGCGCTCGTGGCCGAGGGCGTCAGCGAAGCCGCGGCACGCGCACAGTGCTGGCTGGTCGACTCCCACGGGCTCGTGACCAAGAGCCGGACCGACCTTGCCGAGCACAAGCTGCCGTACGCGCACGACCACGCGCCGATGCCCGACCTGCTGGCCGCGGTCGAGGCCATCAAGCCGTGGGCGCTCATCGGCGTCTCCGGCCAGGCGGCGTCGTTCACGGAGCCAGTGGTGAAGGCCATGGCCCGCGTCAACGCGCGTCCACTCGTCTTCGCGCTTTCCAACCCGACGTCGAAAGCCGAGTGCACGGCGGAGGAGGCGTACACGTGGACGGAGGGACGCGCCATTTTCGCCAGTGGCAGCCCGTTCGCCCCGGTCACGCTCAACGGCACGACGCACGTGTCCGGGCAGGGGAACAACTCCTACATCTTCCCCGGCGTCGGCCTCGGCGTGCTGGCCAGCGAGTCCACCCGCGTCACGGACGAGATGTTCTTCGTGGCCGCCAAGACGCTGGCCTCGCTCGTGACCGAGGAGGACCTCGCCATGGGGCGCGTCTATCCCGACCTGCAGCGCATCCGCGAGGTGTCGGCCAAGATCGCGGTCGCGGTGGCCGAAGTGGTCTTTGCCCGCAAACTCACCAGCATGCCGCATCCGGCGGATATCGCCAGCTACGTGCTGGCGCAGATGTATCAGCCGGAGTATGAGCAGTATGTGTAGGGGGAGAGAACGACAGAGTACTACAGAGTAAGACAGAATAAGACAGAATAGGACAGAGGGGCGGCCCGGACTTTCGCGGCGCCCCTCTGTCGTATTCTGTCTATTTCTGTCGTCCTCTGTCGTACTCTGCCGTTCCCTGTGATATTCCCCCGTCCTCTGCCACCCCCTGCCGCGCCGCAACCCGAGGAGTTCCCCCGTGAGAAACCACCACCTGGCCGTCGTCGTGTCCGCCGTCGTCGCGCTCTGCACCCTGCCCCTCGGGTCGCTCTCGGCCCAGAAGACTCCGGTGCTGCCGAGCGTCCCCGCCACGCGCGTTCCCGTCCCGACGCCAAGCCGCGCCGCTGGCGTAGAGGCCGCCGCGCGGCCCGCGGCCCCTGCTCGCCTTTTGGTTCAGACGGGCGGGTACCGCGAAGCCATTCTCATCTGGGAGCTCGTCCCCGGGGTCACCCAGTACCGGGTGTACGGCCCCGCGCCCATCCCGGCTGCGGGCGTCGTCGTCACCTCGCCGACCAGCGGCACCCCCATGTACCGGGCCAACGGCCTGGCGACGGGCACCAACACGTTCAAGGTCTCCAGCGAGTACCTCGGCGTCGCGAACACCCCCGGCTTGCCCACGGCCAGTATCCTCATTCAGCCGTTTACGCCGCCGACCGCCAGCATCGAGGTCGAGTTGACCAACAACTCCGTCAGCGTCGGCTTCATGTACACCACCACCGAGCCGCTGACGTTCAAGCTCTATCGCGACGATGGCCGCAGCGGGGCAAAGACCGAGGTCACCGCCAACCTCTTCTGGAACCGGGCACCGGGGTCGCTGCCCGGCACCACGCGCGTCTCGGCCAAGTCCTTTGAGGTCGACCTGACGCCTGATCGCACCTACCAGTACCAGCTGGTGGCCATCTCGGCGGCCGGGGACATCTATCGCAGCCCGGCAATTCCGGTGAGCGTGCCGCAGTTCATCGTGCGAAGCACCATTCCGCTCGCCGGCGACCGCGTCGTGATCGAATGGAACCCGTTCGGGACCGCCCCCTATCAAGTGAAGAAGGGGATGGTCACTGCGCGCCCGGGCGCCGGTGGAACGCTCCTGATGGACTTCGTGCGTGACGCCTCGGGTAATCCGATGAACTTCACCGGCGCGCGGTTCGATGACACGGTCGTCCAGCGGGGGAACACGTACACCTACATGGTCTGCGCGCGCATCCCGCTCGGCATTGCGTGCCCCGGCGTCGAGGTGCGGGTGCCGTCGGCACCGTAATGCACCTGCGCTTCGTCGTCTGCATTGGCGCGTGCGCGCTCCTCGGCTGTGGCCGCAAGCCGGCCGGGGACGCCACCGCCAACTTCGAAGGTCCGCCGGTCCCCGTGGCACACCAAGCCCTGGCCCTCACCACGGGCGACTATTGCCGCATCGTCGCGCAGCCGGGCCTTGCGCACTGGGACCGTGATGTCATCACGACGTGCCCCGGTGCGGGCGCGAGTAATGAAGCAACAGGTTGCCGCGTGGCCGAACTCGGCGGCGCCACCCCGCGCGCGGTGGACGTCCCCGCGGTGCGCGTCGCGCTGCGCGCCGACGGCCACACGCTCGTCGTGCTGCACACCAATGGCGCGCTCACGTGGCGCGACACGAGTGGCCGCGAAACGCCGATCGCGGCGTGGGCGTCCGAGCCGAGTGTGTCGCCCGATGGCGTGCGCGTGGCGTTCGTCACGCTGGGCGAGGGAGTCACCGCGCCGCGTGATGGCCATTTCGTGCCGGGCACCGCGACGCGCATCGTCGTGCACGATCTGCGCGACGGCCGCGAGCGCGTGATTGCCGACGACACGTCGGCATCGACGCCGTGGGTGGTGCCGAACTCCGACGATGTCGTGTATGTCTCGTCGCGCAGTGGGCTCGCGTCGATCTGGCGCGGCAATGGCGAGTATGAGATCCAGGTGACGAACATCGGCGTCGAGGCCGGCGATCAGGGAGTCCTGCCGACCTTCGGCCGCCACGCCGTGTGGGTGAGTGACGCGCGCCGCCTCGTTTTCGAAGCGAGCGCGCCCAGCAACAGCGTGTGGAGCTACGACGTTTCTCGCGCGACCGTCGAGTCGATGGGCCCGGGCGAGTGGCCGCAGATCGGGGCCAACGGCACCGTGCTCGCGGCCAAGAGCCGGTCGGGCGACGTGTCGTGCGCCATCAGTTATCGGTCAGCGGACCACTAAACCCACCCCGGAGATTAGATGCCGCCGCGTTCCTCGATGATCCCTTCCCTTCTGCTCGCCATCACGGTGGGTCTGCTGAGTACCGCGCCGGCCGCGGCGCAGGCTCCAAAGGCCGCACCCGCGAACGGCGCACCGGCGAACGGCGCCCTGCGCAGCGGCGAACTCCGCCTCACGTACCTCGGCAATGCCGGCTGGGAAATCACCGACGGACGAAAGGTGGTGCTGGTCGATCCGTTCGTGACCCAGTTTCGGCGCTGGGCGCCCGGGGGCGCCGACGTCGCCCCGGACGGACTGTACATCCCCGACACCGCGCTGATCAATGAGCACGTCCCGCGCGCCGATTACATCCTGATCACGCACGGTCACAGCGACCACGCACTCGACGCGGGAGTGATCTCGCGTCGCACGGGCGCCGTCATCATCGGCCATCAGACGGCGGCCAATCTGGCGCGGGCGTACGATGTCCCCGACACGTCGCTGATCACGGTCATCGGCGGCGAAGACTACGAGTTCGGCGATTTCTCGCTGCGCGTGATTCCCAGCATCCACAGCGCGCTCGATCACAAGCAGTACTTCAACAATGGACGCGGCATCAGCGGCAACGCCCCCAAGGGCCTGCGCGCGCCGTTGCGCCGCAAGGACTTCGTCGAGGGCGGCAGTCTGGCCTACCTGCTGCGAATGGGCGGTCACGAAGTGCTGATCATGGGTTCGATGAACTTCATCGAGCGCGAAATGGAGGGCCTGCGTCCCGACGTCGCGCTCGTGGGCGCCAACAGCCAGCGTCTCGAGATCCACGATTTCACCGGGCGCCTCATGCGCGCGCTGGGCTATCCGGCGCTCGTCATTCCGTCGCACGCGGACGGGTACGGCGACCCCAAGCCCTCGGCGGCAGCGCTCGCGGACCGGCGCTTCTTCCAGCAGGAAGTCGCGGCCGCGTCACCGGCATCCCGTTTCATCTCGCCCAAGTGGTTCGAGCCCATCGTGCTCCCGGCGCGTGCCGCAGCAACCCAGGCGGCAAGCGCGGCTTCGGGAGAGCGGCAGGCGTTGAATCCGCCCGGCATCTCGCCCCTGGTCCCGGCCTACTCCGAGGCCATTCGCGCCGGCACGCAGGTCTTCGTATCGGGGATGACCGGCATCAAGCCCGGCACGCAGGACATCGTCGACGGCGGCGTGGCCGCGCAGACGCGACAGACGATGGAAAACATCCGGACTTCGTTGCAGGCTGGCGGCGCCACCATGGCGGACGTCGCCGAATGCACCGTCTTCCTGGTGAACATGGCCGACTACGCCGAGATGAACAGCGCCTACATCGAGTTCTTCCGAGTCGCGCCGCCGGCCCGGGCAACGCTGGCCGTCTCGGCGCTGCCGCGTCCGGCGGCGCGCGTCGAGATCAAGTGCAGCGCGGTGGTCCGTCGGCCCTGACGTCTCGCTGGCCCGTTGAACCAGACCCCGTTCGGGGCATCCGATCGCGCGGCGGCGATGTCCGGCCACCCGTCGCCATCGAGATCGCCCACCGCAACGGCGTAGACCGAACCAAGGCCATCGTTCCATGCGGCAGTCAAGAACTGCAGCTGCTTGCCCTGCCCCTGATTGAAGAGGATCAGCCCCGGCGCCAGTTCGTTCCCCACCACGATGTCGAGCAAGCCATCGCGATTGAGATCGGCAAGGGCGATGGCGAAGGGCGCGCTCGTCGCGGTTCCAAGGGCCACCGGCTCGTCGAACGTACGAGCGCCCGTGCCCAGGTACACAAAGAGCCCCGTCTTCGCATCGCCGACCGCCAGATCCATAATCCCGTCGCCGTCGATGTCAGCGGCCGCGGCGGCACGAACCGTCGATTGCGCCGGTCCCACGGCGACCGGTGGCGCCTTGAACGTCCCGGTGCCGTCGTTCCAGAACACCAGGCTGCGTCCGCCGTCGCGATGCGGCACGAACAAGTCGATGAAGCCATCGCCATCGAGGTCGGCGGCCACGATGATCGTCGCCGACTGCGTGGCGAGTGGCGCGCACGACGGAAAGGCGCCGTGTCCGTCGTTCATGCAGACGAAGCTCGGCTTGCCTGCACCGGTACCGATGCCGCCGCTCCGGTTGGCCACGATCAGGTCGGGGCGCGCGTCGCCGTTGAGATCGGCCACGGTGACATACCGCGTGGACCACGCGGAGTCGCCAAAGGTGCCTGCCACGCGAAAGTGGCCGGTGCCATCGTTGAGGTAGACCAGCTTCTGGTCGGGCCGGTCGTTGCTGGAGACCAGATCGAGGTCGCCGTCGCCGTCGAGATCGGCGAGCGCGGCCGAGTAGGTGCGGTCGGGCGTGTCGCGCAGCGGTTCGGTGGTGAAGTGTCCCTTGCCGTCATTGCGGAGCACAAAATCCTGCAGCGGCCAATGGCGCCCCTTGGCCAGCACGAGGTCGAGATCGCCGTCGTGGTCGAGGTCGCCCAAGCTGACGCCCGCGGAGGTGGCGCCCTCCGCTTCGAGCAGCAACACGCGGTCAAAGGCGCGAGGCGCCGCAGGCACAACGGGCGTCTTGCGCGCGACCTGCGCGGACAGCGGCATCGCGCAGCATAAGGTCGCGCCGAGGGTCGCGAGCGCGAGGATCGGCAGCGCAAGGCGGGAGGTCACAGGCACGATGGCTACTCGCTCGTCGGTGTAGAGGGCACGGTGACTTCCGGATGCACAATGGATGATTTGCCGCCGTGAAGGTAAATATCCCGTGTGGGGCTGCGGAAGGCATCGGCACCGCTGACCATGCAGCGGAGCATCTGGCAGCGAACCCGTACAGGGAGAGTGATGGCCGACAAACCGCTCGACGAAGACCGGCTCAGGGAGCTGATTGGCGACGCGCCGCTGGCGAATGCTGACGGCGATGCGGTGCACGAACTCGCGGCCCCCGGACGCTCGCCGAAGTCTGTTGATGCGCTGGCCGCCGCGGTCCTGGCCGCCATGGAGGCCGAGCGCGGCCCGCGCCGGAAGTACAGCACCAACGAGCGGCCGCCGGCCGTCGTCATTCGACGCCGGCGCTCCTCGTATTTCCTGCTCGCGCTCGTGCTCGCGATCGCCGGGTTCGTCGGGTCGCGTGCCCTGCGCCGGACACCCCCGGTACCCAGTGATCCGGTTGACCTCGTGACGGTGCTCTCGCCCGCCGCGGCAGCTGGCCCAGCGCTGGCGCCGGAATGGAGCGTGGAGCGCGGCGTCTCGGACTCGCTGAGCGAGCGCGGCCGCGCGACGCGCATCGGCGCGCTGCTCGTGGAGTTCGAGCGGGCCTCGGTGCGCCACGATTCCTCCGCGTCGGCGCTCGGCGACGCCATTGCCGCGCTCCTCGCCGATCAGCCCGATGGGGCCGAAGTCGGCGCGCTCTTCGCGGGTGGCCCTGCCGAGGCGCGCCTGCCACGGGCTCGTCACGCGTTGGCGCCACTCGTGCGCGCCGCGCCCATGGGCATCGGCGGCTGGCTGCAGGCGGCGCGCGTGGCCGCTGCGGCGGGCGACGCCGGCTTCTTTGCGAGCACCCGGTCCAGGGAGTCGCTGTCGCTGTTGCTCGAGGTCCGCGGCGTCACCCCCGACACACAGGCCGCGCGCGACCGGCTCGACACGCTGCTGCACCGTCGCGGCCGGCCGAACTTCGCGGCCGTCTCCGACGCGCTCGACCTGCTACAGCGCGAACTGGCCAACTAGGGCTGGCCGCTCACGGCGGCCGGTCCGACGCCCGAGGATCGCCATCCCGGAAAGCAGTCTTGTGGCGCGGCGTGTCCCCGCGTGCCATATATGGTGTACTCGCAGTTCAACGGTAACTTCGATGAACGCCTGAGTGCCACTCCCCGTTGCCCAGCTCCGCCTTGCGAGCGAGCGAAAGCTCGCCGTGGTGGCTACGACCCTCATCTTGCTCCCTGGGGTCCTGTGGGCATACATCGACCACAGCCTCGTTAACGAGCCCTGGGTGCGGGTCCTCCTGCACAGCACTCGCGCCGCGCAGCTCCTGGTTTGGCTGGCCGGGATCGTGCTGATCCGACGCGCGCAGTCCAGGCAGGCGCTGGAGCGCGTGCTCTTCGGGTTGGCACTCGGCATCGTGGCGTTCCTCGGCACCAACGCGTGGCTGCGCCCCGCGGACAACTTCATGCCGTTGCGAATCATCATCCTGATTTCGATCGGCACGTTCGTGGTCTATCCCTACCGTTTCAAGCTCCAACTGATTGCCTGGCTAGCATTGGCCGTCACCACCGCCTCGCTGCTGTGGGGACACTACACCTCCATGCCGGGCGTCGAGCGCTACGCGTTTGTGCTCAACTTCGTCCTCGCGGGCGTGCTCGGCATGATGATCGCGCGCAACCGGGAGGCGCTCGACCGCGACCTGGATGAGGCGCTCGTGCGCGAGCGCCACGAAATCGAAGGACGGGAGCGCGCCGCCGCCGCACTCAAGACGCTCGAAGGGATCATCCCCATCTGCTCGTACTGCCACGAAGTGCGCACCGAAGCCGGCGCCTGGGAACAGCTCGACAGTTACGTGCGCTCGCGCACCGAGGCCCAGTTCTCACACGGCATCTGTCCGCACTGTGCGGCGGAGCATTTTCCGCGGCATTTTCCGCGCCCACCGGGCGCGTAGGCGCGCCAGACGCGGAGGCCATCGCCTGGAAAGGGCGCGGCCTGCAGTGCATGCGAACCTGCGGTGGTGCGGTTGCCCCGATACGGTCAGCGAGGGCAACTTGCACGATGTTTATGCCCCCCTCCCTGCGTGCGCTCGTTCTTTGTGCCACGCTGGCCGCGGTCTCGACGACCGGCGTGGCCCAGTCAC
>CANNKR010000127.1 GCA_947504615.1 Gemmatimonadota bacterium
CCGCCGTTCCCCACATCCACGACGTCGGCGGTGAGGTCGTGCGTCGGCGTATTGCCGGCCAGGGCCACCGGGGTGTCGTAGATATCGAAGAGCTTTCGCGCGGGACCGCTCACCAGCCAGAGTTGGCCGACCGTGGGCTGCCAGAGGCGCTGGGCCGTGGGGAACGACTCGATCTCGATGTTCGAGAAGCCGTACTCCCTGGCGAACTTCGCCATCACCTCGCTCTCCCGGAAGGTGCCCGCGTACTCGCTGGCCGGACGCACCCGCTGGTAGGGGACCAGTTCCAGCACGTGGTGCTGGGCGCGCTCACCCGAGGCTTCGTTGATGATGGCGCGCATCTGGTCCCAGGGCAGCAGCGTGCGGTCTTCGCGCTCCTGGGCCAGCAACGGGACGGCGAGAATGCTTGACGCGACGAGGGCGACGACGACTCGACGGACACTGTGCATGCGACACTCCTTGCGAGGTGGCCGGGCGGGCGCCCGGCGCGAACGGGGGAGAAGGTCGCCCGAAGGCGGACCAATCGCTACGGGACGCCGGGACTCATCGTTGACGTCGGCTGGTGCGTAGTCAGTCAGGCGGTGCGTGGGGCCGAGCGCCTCAGATGCCGCGGGGCCGCCGAACGGGTAGTTCCCTTCTCCACTTGCACCGGAGTTCCAAGATGTTGTCCTCGCCTTCCGTTCGCGCGCTCGCGCTGCTCATCGCCGTTGGTGCAACAGCGCATGCCCAGGACGATCCCAAGCTGGTTGCCAACGCACACGCCATCCACGCCAAGGCGATCAAGATCGACACGCACGTCGACATCAACCCGGCGCAGATGATCGGGCCGTCGCCGAACTACGTCACGGGGATCGAGCGCAACAAGGTGGACCTCCCGAAGATGGAGAAGGACGGGCTCGACGCCGTCTTCTTCAGCATCTACGTGGGGCAGCGGCAGGATTTCAGCGACAGCGCCTACGCCCGCGCCACGGCCGGCGACATCGAGAAGTTCGAGGCGGTGCACACGCTCGCCGAGAAGATGGCCCCGGATCGCATCCAGATCGCCTATTCGGCCGCCGACGTGCGCCGCATCTACGCCGCGGGCAAGAAGGTCGCGCTGATGGGGGTCGAGAACGGCTACGGCATCGGCACGGACATCACGAACGTCAAGAAGTTCTTCGACCGCGGCGCACGGTACCTGGCGCTGTCGCACGACGGGCATAACCAGCTCACTGACTCGAATACGGGTGACACCGACAACATCTGGAAATGGAACGGGCTGAGCCCGCTCGGCAAGCAGGCCGTGGAAGAGGCCAACCGGTACGGCATCATGATGGACATCTCGCATCCGTCCAAGCAGGCGAACCTGCAGGTGATGGCGATGTCCAAAGCGCCGGTGATTGCCAGCCATTCGGGGGTGCGCGCGCTGTGTGACCACCGCCGCAACCTCGACGACGAACAGCTGCTGGCACTCAAGAAGAACGGGGGCGTGGTGCAACTGGTCGCGCTCAGCGCCTTCGTGAAGACGCCAATCCCCGATTCACCCGAGCGGGCGGCGGCGGTGGCCGAGTTGCGCCGGCAGTCCGGTCTGGGTGGTGGTCAGGGGGGCGCGCGGCGGGGCGGGCAGCCCAATGACTCGGCGTTCGCGGCGTACCGGGCGAAGCAGGCGGAACTCGATGCCAAGTTTCCGCCGTCGCCGCGTGCCACGGTGAAAGATTTCGTGAACCACATCGACTACGCGGTCAAGCTCATTGGCGTGCCGCACGTCGGCATCGCGTCGGACTTCGACGGCGGTGGCGGCGTCGACGGCTACGACAATGCCAGCGAGTCGTTCAACGTGACGATGGAACTCGTGCGGCGCGGGTACAGCGAGCAGGACATCATCGCCATGTGGGGCGGCAACCTCCTGCGTGTCATGGCACAGACCGAGCAGGTGGCTCGGAAGATCCAGGGAAGCAAGTAACCGGGCCAGACACAATCAGCGCCCGGGCGCGCGGTCGTTCCGTTACCGGGGAACGAACCGCGCGACGAATCCTCCCCCGGGAGCGAGCGACAGTTTCAGCCGGTCCGCGGCCGTCACCGGACGCTGTTCGCGCGCATAGTCCACCCCCGCGCGGTCGGCGTTCGGGCCGTCGCGGTAGATGTCGGCCATGAACGGGCCGCGGCCAAGCCACGACAGGTCGATCTCCAGGTCGCGCGCGGTCCAGTTGGTGATCGCCCCCACGTACCACTCCTTCCCCGATCGCCGCGCGGTGACGATGTACTCGCCGACTTTCGCGGAGAGCACGACGGTCTCGTCCCACACCGTCGGCACGGCCGAGAGAAACGCGAGGCTCTCCGGTTCCTTCCGGTAGTTCGACGGGGAGTCGGCGAGCATCTGCAACGGGCTCTCGAAGACGACGTACATCGCCAGCTGCTGGCATCGCGTCCCCTGGCTCATGGGCCGGTTGAAGACCGGCTTGAAGTCGGCCTTCGTGGCGTTCAGCATCGCACCGGGGGTGTAGTCCACGGGGCCCGCGAGCATGCGCATGAAGGGGAAGGTGACGGCATTGTCGGGCGACGCGAGGTCGCTCCACTTGCTCTGCTCGAGCCCCAGCACCCCTTCGCTCGTCACCACGTGGGGATACGTCCGATACAACCCCGTCGGCTTGTAGGCGCCGTGGAAGTCGACGAGCAGATGACGCTTGGCCGCCTCCTGCGCGACGCGCTCGTAGAAGTTGACCATCCACTGGTCTTCGCGCTGCATGAAATCGACCTTGATCCCCTTCACGCCCCACTTGGCGAACTGATCGAGCGCCGGCTGCATCTGGAGGTCGAGCGTCTTCCAGATCACCCACATCACCAGCCCGACGTGCTTCTGCCTGGCGTACGCGGCCAGCGTGTCCATGTCGATCGCGGGCACCGTGGCCAGTAGGTTGCCCAGCGGGTACCACCCCTCGTCGAGGATGATGTACGGAATCCCGTGTTCGGCGGCGAAGTCGATGTAATGCTTGTAGGTGGCGGTATTCACGCCGGCACGAAACGGGACGCCGTAGATGTTGTTGGCGTTCCACCAGTCCCACGCCACCTTTCCCGGCGTGATCCACTCGGTGTCGGTCATCGTCGTCGCCGACGCGAGACGATAGACGATGTCCGTGGCGAGCAGCGTCTCGTCGCGTTCCGCCACCACCACGACGCGCCACGGGAAGTCGCGGGTGCCGCGGGTCCGGGCGATGAAGTCCTCGCGTTCGACGACCTTCTCGTCGCGGTCGCGCACGAGTTCCACGCGCCGGGGATACGCCGGAAAGAGCCCCTTCAGAGTGTTCGGCGTCCCGCTGCCCGTGAGGTCCATCCCCGGATAGTCGAGCAGGTCGGCCTCGGTGACGACGACTTTCACGCCATCGGGCAGCACGACCATCGCCGGGAGTGACGAGAAGCGCGCGGCGCCGATCTCGCTGAGCCTGAGTTTCTTGTACTGCCGCTCCTGATGCGACTGCAGGCTCGTCTCCTCGGGGAAGTAGACCAGCGGATCACCCACCCAGGTGAGCGTCGCCTCCTCCGTCACTACCGTGATCTCCCCGGGAAGCGCCGTCACGAAGCGGTACGCCACCGCATCGTCGTAGGCACGGACAATCAGGGCGTAGCGGCCGGCAAAATCGATGCGGCGCTCATTGAACCGGTCCCGAACCTCGGCACGCTTGATGCGCACCACCGGGGCCAGCCGCTGATCCACGGTGCGCGTGCGCGTGGTCTGCACGACGGGCCTAGCGCCGAGTACCTGACCGCCGGCGAGGGTCATGGTGAGTCGCGAGGGCTGCAGGATGACCTTGTCGCGCAGCGCGACGGCCCAGGTCAACTGCTCCCCGAGCCCCACCGTGACCACCAGAGCGCCGTTGGGCGACGCGACGTTCAGTGGAGCCTGCGCCGGAGCCTGCGCCGACGCGGACGCGGCCACGGCCGCTCCGATGAACACCACGGCACCCCGCCACCAAGTTGCGGACATCCACTCCCCCGGAACGATTGTCGGATTTGGAGCCTGAATATGCGGTCGGCGCCGGGCGACGGCGACCGCCGGCCGGTCAACGCCACGGCGGACGGGCGCGTATTTATATTCGCTCCAATTCACCCACTCGCAGGGACACCCCACATGCGTTCTCGTGCTCTCGCGCTCCTGGCCATTGCCGCCGCGTCCGCCGCGGTGACGGTGCTGCCGTCGCTCGGCTCCGCCCAGGCCTTCGACTCGACCACCACCGCCGCCATGAAGTGGCGCAACATCGGCCCGGCCAACTTCATGGGCCGTCTGGCCGACGTCGCCGGCATTCCCGGCCCCAGCAAGACGCTGTTCGTCGCCGCGGCCGCCGGTGGCGTCTGGAAGACGACCAACAACGGGCAGACGTGGCGCCCCGTGTTCGACGACAAGCGGATCGCGTCCTTGGGTACGCTCGCCATTGCGCCGTCGGACACGCAGCAGGTCTGGCTGGGCACGGGCGAGCCGCATTCGCGCAACTCCATTGAACCGGGCGCCGGCATCTACAAATCGTCCGATGGTGGCATCACCTGGAAGCTGATGGGGCTCGAGAAGACGCAGCACATCGGGCGCATCGCGGTCGACCCCCGCGACCCGAACGTCGTGTACGTCGCGGCCCTGGGCGCCGCGTGGAAGAGCAACCCCGAGCGCGGCCTGTACAAGACCGTCGACGGCGGCACGACCTGGCAGCTGGTGAAGTTCATCAGCGACAAGGCCGGCTTCGTGGACGTTGCGCTCGATCCGCGGAACCCGGACGTGGTCTACGCCGCCGCCTACGAGCGGCTGCGCACTCCCTACTCACTCAAGAGCGGCGGCGTCGGATCCGGCTTGTTCAAGTCGACCGACGCCGGCAAGACATGGACCGAGATCACGGGGAGCGGCTTCCCCACCGGCCCCAAGGGGCGCATCGGGCTGGCCATCGCCCGCAGCAATCCCGACTACATCTACGCCATGGTCGAAGCGGCCAAGCCGTCCAAGGACGGCAAGTTCGCGGCTGAGCGCGTCCCCGCCGACAACGGCCTGTACCGCTCCACCGACGCCGGCAAGACGTGGACGAAGACCAACAGCGCCAACGTCCGTCCGTTCTACTATTCGCAGGTGCGGGTGGACCCCAAGAACGCCGATCGCGTGTACTTCTCGTCCACGCAGATGATGGTGTCGGATGACGGGGGCAAGACGGCCCGCACCGCTGCGCAGAGCGTGCACGTGGACGACCACGGCCTCTGGATCGATCCGAGCGACCCGGAACGGTTCGCCATTGCCAACGATGGCGGCATCGCCCTCACGTTCGACCGGGGCGGCAACTTCATCCAGCCGCAGAACCTGCCGATCGGCCAGTTCTATGAAGTCAGCTACGACATGGCGTTCCCGTACAACGTCTGCTCGGGCGCGCAGGACAATGGCACCTGGTGCGGCCCGAGCCGTCGCAAGAGCGGCTCGGTGAACAACGCGTACTGGTACACCATCGCCGGCGGCGACGGTTTCTATACGGCCCAGGATCCGACCAACGCCGACATCCAGTTTGGCGAGTCGCAGGGCGGCAACGTGTCACGCGTGAACGTCCGCACGGGCGAGCGCGCCAGCATGCGCAAGCCGTCGTGGCAGGAGCAGTACAAGCGGTGGGAAGATTCCATCGCCATCGTGCGCGGCGACCCGCTGAAGCCGGCCACCAAGGAGGTCACGGCGCTGGTCACCGCGCTGAAGGCGAAGCAGAAGTCCGACTCCACCGACCTCGCGCTGCGCTTCAACTGGAACGCTCCGTTCTTCCTGTCGCCGCACAATCCGCGGAACTTCTACTTCGCCGGCAACCGGGTGCTGAAGAGCACCAAGCAGGGCGACGACCTGTTCCTGATCTCGCCCGACCTGTCCAAGAAGCTCGCCGCCAAGATCGACACGTCGATGAACCTCACCGGCGGCATCACGCTCGACGCCACCGGAGCCGAGACCTACGGCACCGTGGTGGCCCTCGCCGAGTCGTACGTGAAGGTGGGGCTGCTGTTCGCCGGCACCGATGACGGCAACGTGTGGAAGTCCGGCAACGACGGCGCCACGTGGGAGAACCTCGCGGGGCGTTTCCCCGGCCTCCCCGCGGAACTGTACGTCGCCCGCATCGAGCCGTCGCACTTCGACTCGCTCACGTTCTGGGTGGCGTTCGACAACCACCGCTACAACGACTTCACGCCGTACCTGTACGCCACGAACGACGGGGGCAAGACGTTCCGGTCGATCGTGAACAATCTGCCGAAGGACATGCCGGGCGACTTCCTGCACGTCATTCGCGAGGATCCGACCAACGAAAACCTGCTGTTCGTGGGATCGTCGGTGGCCGTGTACGCGTCCATCGACAAGGG
Organism: Gemmatimonadota bacterium; assembly: GCA_947504615.1. Classification (GTDB taxonomy): domain Bacteria; phylum Gemmatimonadota; class Gemmatimonadetes; order Gemmatimonadales; family Gemmatimonadaceae; genus PNKL01. The sequence continues at coordinate 6,334 of CANNKR010000127.1, forward strand.
CGCCACGTGGTCGCGCTTCATGAGCGGCATGCCGACGGTTCCCGTGTACGACCTCAAGATCCATCCGCGCGACCATGAACTGATCGCGGCCACCCACGGGCGCAGCCTCTGGGTCGCCGATATCACGCCGTTGCAGCAGCTCAACGCGAAGGTGCTGGCCGCCGACGCGCACCTGTTCGAGCCGCGCACGGCGTACCAGTACGGCGAGGCACCGAACCTGCTGGCCAGCGGCAACGGCAACGCGCAGGCCTTCTTTGCCGTGCCAAGCCCGACGTACGGGGCCGACATCGCGTATCGCCTGGGCGCCAATGCGCCGACGTCGGTGCGCGTGACCATCACCAACGCGGCGGGCGACACACTCGCCAACCTGCCGGGCGCCGGTGGCGTGGGGGTACACTCGGTCACCTGGAACTACCGCGCGACGGTGCGAGCCGCCGTGGTGGCCGCAACGTTGTCTCCGTCCGAAAAGCGCGACTCGATCATCAAGGCCGTGCGCGGGCCGGTGGTACTCGACTCGCTGGTCAAGGCGGGCTTTGACAGCGTCGCCCTGGCCCGGGCCAAGCAACTGCTGAATCCGCCCGCTGGCGCGGCCGGCTTTGGCGGTCGTGGCGGTGGCGGTGCCGGCGGACGCGGCGGCGTTGGCTGCGAGCGCCCGCTCACGCAGTGGGACACCTTCTGCGCTCGTCCAGGCGAAGGCCCGCTCCCGCGCGCTGGTGCGGCGGATGCCGCCGCCGAGGGCGGTGGACCGCAGCGTGGCCCCGAGCCTGAGAACGTGAGGAAGGTCTTCGACCTCATCGGCCTGAAGGTCCCCGCCGGTGCCGGTCGCGGTGGATTTGGCGGCGGCGCAGGTGGCAGCGAAGCCGGCACGGGGACGTACCTCGTCACCCTGAAGGTCGGCGACAAGACGTTCAAGCAGGTGCTCAAGATCGAGCGGATGAGCGGCGGCGACAGCGGCGGCTCACCGTTCGGTGGGGATGAGAGATAGAGAGACAGAGCGCACGAGCGCACGAGCGCACGAACGCACGAGCGCGAGACGGGGGGCGGCCAGATCTGGCCGCCCCCCGTCGTTCGTGCGCTCTCGCGTTCGTGCGCTCTCGCGTTCGTGCGCTCTCGCGTTCGTGCGCTCGCGCGCTCGTCCGTTCGCGCTCTCCCTTTCCGAATCCCCACCCCCACCACAACTTCCTGCCTGACCCACCCCCCAGGAGCCCTCCCGATGCGCTATCACGCCCTGCACCAGCGTCGCTGGCGCGTTGCCATCGCCCTCACCAGCGTGGTGGCGGCCGTCTACTTCGGCTTCATTTTCCTGGTGGCGTTCCGTAAACCGCTCATGGGCTCGCTGATCGTACCGGGCCTGAGCCTCGGCATTCTGCTGGGCGCGCTGGTCATCATCGCCGCGTGGGGCACCACGTGGTACTACGTGCGGTGGGCCAACAAGCACTTCGACAGCGAAATCGCCCGACTCCGCGGTGAGGGTCCCCAGTGACCGCGCTCCTGTTGCAGGCCGTCGCGGCGGCAACGCCCGCCACCACGGGGACAGCGACGGCCGAGAGCGCCATCGGCAAGCCGAACATCGTCTCGATGATGTTCTTCTTCATCTTCATCAGCGTCACGCTCGGCATCACCTACTGGGCCGCGCGCAAGACGCGCACGGCCGAGCATTACTACGCGGCGGGACGCACGGTGAGCGCCGGGCAGAACGGGTTTGCCCTCGCCGGCGACTACATGAGCGCGGCGAGCTTCCTCGGCATCGCGGGGCTCGTCTCGACGTCAGGCTTTGACGGCCTCATCTACTCCACGGGCTGGCTGGTCGGGTGGCCCGTGGTGCTCTTCCTGATCGCCGAGCCGCTGCGCAACCTCGGCAAGTACACGTTCGCCGACGTCCTCGCCACGCGCCTGCAGCACACGCCGGTGCGCGTGGCCGCCGCCCTCGGCACGCTCACCACGGTGCTGTTTTACCTCATCGCGCAGATGGTGGGGGCCGGCAGCCTCATCAAGTTGATGTTCGGGCTGTCCTACGAGACCGCGGTGGTCATCGTCGGCGTGGTCATGATGGCGTACGTGCTCTTCGGCGGGATGCTCGCCACCACCTGGGTGCAGATCGTGAAGGCCGTGCTCCTGTTGGGCGGCGCCTTCCTGCTGGCCAGCATGGTGATGGCGCATTTCCACGGAAACCCGGCCGAGTTGTTTGATGCGGCGGCCGCCAAGTACGGCAACGCCGTGCTCGCCCCGGGCAAGCTGGTGACCAACCCGCTCGACACCATTTCACTCGGCCTCGCGCTGATGTTCGGCACCGCCGGCCTGCCGCACATCCTCATGCGCTTCTACACGGTGCCCGATGCGCGCGCGGCCCGCACTTCGGTGTTCTACGCCACGGGCCTCATCGGCACGTTTTACCTGCTGACGTTCATCCTCGGTTTCGGGGCGATGGTGCTGGTGGGCCCCGACGTGATCAAGCAGTTCGACAAGGGCGGCAACATGGCCGCTCCGCTGCTCGCCGAGTTCCTGGGGGGCACGCCGTTCCTCGGCTTCATCGCGGCGGTCGCGTTTGCCACGATCCTCGCGGTGGTGGCTGGGCTCACGCTGTCGGGGGCGTCGGCGCTCTCGCACGACCTCTGGACCAGCATCGTGCGCAAGGGCGAGGCGCGCCCGGAAGAAGAGATGAAGGTCGCGCGCATCGCCACGCTGTTTGCCGGACTGCTCGCGGTGGTGTTCGGCATTGCCTTCAAGGGGCAGAACGTCGCATTCATGGTCTCGTTGGCCTTTGCCATCGCGGCAAGCGCCAACTTCCCCGCCCTCGTGCTCTCCATTTTCTGGCGGCGCTGCACCACCCACGGGGCGGTGGCGTCGATGCTCTTTGGCACGTTCGCCACGCTCGCGCTGATCGCGTTGTCGCCGGTGATCCAGGTGGACATCCTGAAACACGAGAGCGCGTGGTTCCCGTTGAAGAACCCCGCGATCATCACGATTCCTGGTTCCTTCCTGGTGGGGATCATCACGTCACTGCTGACGCGCGACGCGCCGGCGGC
>CANNKR010000128.1 GCA_947504615.1 Gemmatimonadota bacterium
CATTGGAGCCACGCGCGTGATGGTGCCGCCGCACGCCGGCGTGCTCAGCGCGCTCGGGCTGGCCATGGCGCCCGAACGGCGCGAGGCCGCGGCGAGCGTGATGCAGCGCACCAGTCTTCTCGATGCTGCGCGCGTGCAGGCGTTGTCGGCGGCGCTGGCCGCGCAGGTGGACGGTGCGGTGCGCGTGTGGACGGCGCGCACGCGCTACCTGGGGCAGGGCTATGAACTGGATGTCCCCGTGGCGCCGGGTGAGGATGGCGCGGCGATTGCCGCGCATTTCGCGGAGCGGCACCAGGGGCGCTACGGCTTCGTGCTGGATCGCGAGGTCGAGGTGGTGGCCATGCGCCACACCGCGAGCGCGCACGCAGAACCCGTGGTCTTCGCTCGGCGCGGTGCGCCGGGGTGGAACGATCGCGACCTGATCGATGATGGGTCACCGTGTGACGGCGTGGTGCGTGGCGCGGCCGTGATCACGCTGCCCGATGCCACGCTGTTCGTGGCGAACGCGTGGACGGCGCGCGCGCTGTCCGTGGGCGGCTGGCTGCTGGAGCGTGCGGTATGAGCGGCTTCGATCCCCTCGCGATTCGTGTCTTTGCCTCGAGCGTGGCCATGATCGCCGAGGAAATGGGGGCGGTGCTCACGCGCGGCGCGCTGTCGCCGAATATCCGCGAACGGCGTGATGCGTCGTGCGCACTCTTTGATGCGGATGGACGGATGATCGCGCAGGCGGCACACATTCCCGTCCACCTGGGCGCGATGCCCGAGGCGGTGCGCGCCGTGCGCGCGCGCGGGCCGCGCCCCGGTGACGTCTTCCTGCTCAATGATCCGTACCACGGCGGCTCGCACCTGCCCGATCTCACGATGGTCGAGGCGATCGACGACGGTGGGCGCATTGCCGGCTATGCGGCGGTGCGCGCGCACCATGCTGACGTGGGCGGCATGAGCCCGGGATCGATGCCCTTTGGTGCCACCGAGTTGGTGCAGGAGGGGCTGGTGCTCCCTCCGGTGCGGTTGGTGGCCGAGGGAGTGCTCGACGAGTCGCTGCTGGCGCTGGTGCTGGCGAACGTGCGGACGCCATCGGAACGGCGCGGCGATCTGGCGGCGCAGCAGTCGGCGTGCCACGCCGGGGCGGCGGGGTGGCTCGCCCTGCGTGCGCGCGAGGGTGCCGCGCACGTGGAGGCTGGCGCCTCGGCATTGCTCGACTACTCGGAGCGCCGGGCGGTGGCCCGCCTGCGCGAACTGGGCGACCGCGAGTCGGACGCCGAGGATTTCCTCGAGGGCGATGGCGTCACCGAGGATCTGGTACCTCTGCGCGTGCGTCTGCGCGTGCGCGACGGGCATCTGTCGCTCGACTTTGCGGGCACGAGCCCGCGCGTGCGGGGCAACGTCAACTGCCCGGTGGCCGTGGCGCGCGCGGCCGCGCTGTTCGTGCTGCGGTCGCTGCTGGACGATGATGTGCCCACCAACGACGGCATCGCGCGCGCCATCGAGATCGTGACGCCCGACGACTGCGTGATTGCCGCCAAGTGGCCGAGTGCCGTGGCGGCGGGGAACGTGGAGACGTCGCAACGGATCACCGACCTGCTGTTCGCCGCGCTCGCCAACGCCGGGGTGGCTGCGCCGGCACAGGGCCAGGGGACGATGAACAACGTCACGTTCGGCGGGTCGGGATGGACGTTCTACGAGACGCTGGGGGGCGGGCAGGGGGCGAGCGCCAAAGGGCCGGGCCCGAGCGCCGTGCACGTCGGGATGAGCAACACCCGCAATACCCCGATCGAATCGCTGGAGCAGGCGTACCCGATCCGTATCGACGAGTATTCGATCCGCAGGGGTTCGGGGGGCAGCGGCGCGGCGTGCGGCGGAGACGGGGTGGTCCGGCGCTATCGCGTGCTGGACCGGTGCACCGTGACATTGCTCACCGAGCGCCGCGTGCGGGCGCCGCGGGGTTCGCAGGGCGGCGGCGATGGGGCGACGGGACGCAACCTGCTGAATGGGGAACTGTTGCCGGCCAAGTGTCGGCGAGAACTGGTGCCGGGTGATGTGCTGTCCATTGAGACCCCTGGGGGCGGTGGGTACGGCGCCCCGCAAACCGGATAACCGAGCCATGACCAAACTTCTGCTTGCCGTGCTGGCCGCCGTCGCGCTGTGCGCTGCCGTACTCGTAGGCAACACCGCGCGCGTTGCCCGCACCGCCGCGCCGGTGGCGGTGACGCCCGTGTCCGTCGTCGTCGACTCGGCCGGCGCCATTGCGCGATTGGCCGCATCGGTCACGTTGCCGACGATCAGTTACGAAGAAGGGACGCAGGCGCCTGACAGCGCCGCGTTTCGCGCGCTGCACGAACAGCTGCGGACCGGCTTTCCGCTGGTGCACGCCCGGCTCACGCGCGAGACGGTGGCCGGTCTGTCGCTGCTCTACACCTGGCCGGGCACCGACTCGTCGCTTGCTCCGGTGATCGTGATGGGGCATCTCGACGTCGTGCCGGTTATTCCGGGTACCGAGGCCGAGTGGACGCAGCCCGCGTTCGGCGGCGTCATTGCCGACGGGTTCGTGTGGGGGCGGGGCACGCTGGACGACAAAGTCGCGGTTCTGGCCGCGCTCGAGGCGGCCGAGGGTGCGCTGCGCGGCGGATTCCAGCCGAAGCGCACCATCTATTTCGCCTTTGGCCACGACGAGGAGGTCGGCGGCAGCGGCGCGCGCGCGATCAAGGAGACGCTGGTCAAGCGCGGCATCAAGGGGCCCGCGCTCGTCATCGACGAGGGGGGCGTCATCGCCCCGGGATCGATGGTGGGCACCAACGGTGCGGTGGCGCTCGTGGGAGCGTCGGAGAAGGGGTTTCTGTCGCTGCAACTGACCGTTCGGGGCGCGGGAGGCCATTCATCGACGCCGCCCGAACATTCGGCCATCGGACAGCTCGCCATGGCCATCGCCAAGCTGGAGTCATCGCCGTTCCCGCTGGTGCTCGATGGACCCACCCGGGCAATGATGGAGCGGTTGCGTGGCACCATGCCCTATGGCAAGCGGCTGGCGCTGAGCAACCTTTGGCTGTTTGGGCCGATGATCACCAAGGGGATGGCCGCCAAGCCCTCCGGCGCGGCCATGCTGCGCACGACCACCGCGGTCACCATCGTGAAGGGGGGCGTCAAGGCCAACGTGCTGCCCATTGAGGCCCGGGCCACGGTGAACTTCCGCATCCGTCCGGGCGAGACCATCGCCAGCGTCACCGAGCGCGTGCAGCACGTCATCGGCGACTCGGGGGTGACCATCGAGGCCGTGGGCTTCAAGACCGATCCGTCGGCGGTGAGCGATCCCGCGGGGCGCGGTTTCGCGGCGATCGAGCGGTCGTTGCGCGAGATCAACCCGGATCCGGCGCTGGTCGTGGCTCCGTACCTTGTGGTGGGTGGTACCGACTCGCGCATCTGGTCGGAGCTGAGCAGCCAGACGTTTCGTTTTCTCGCCATCCCTGTCACGGCCGATGCGCTGACGCGCATTCACGGGACCAACGAGCGCGTGCCCGTGGGCGGCTACCTGATGGCGGTCCGGTTCTACGATCGGCTGCTGCGGAACACGGACGGGATGTAGCGGCTAGTGCGGCGTCGCACGCCGACGCGCTTCCGACAGGTATCCCGGTTCCACGTCGAGCAGGTTGGCGAGCTTGCGCAACAGTGATGCCTCGCGGTCGCCGAGCTGGCCGTCGGCGAGGATCACGCCCCACATCACCTCGGCCAGCACCACCCGCTGGCCCACGTCGAGGTGTTCCTTGATCATTTGCGTAAACTGGAAATGATCGATCGACTTTCGGCGTTCCTCGTCGGCCAGGGCCATCAGTTGCTGCAGGCCGGCCGGGTCAATGGCGAAGTGACGGCTGAGCGCCGACTCGATGTGGGCCCGTTCGGGCGCCGTGAACTCGCCGTCGGCATAGGCCAGTTCCAGCAGCAGCGCGGAGGCGGCCAGCTGGATCTCGTCATGCGGCGACTGCGCGCTGGCGGCAGGCGACGCGAGGGATCGTCGCTGCCGAATGAAGTCCCGGAGGGATTGAAGCATCATATTTAGGACGACGGGGCGGGGGGAAAGTATCGCTGCCGGCTATTCCTCGCCCCGCATCGCCCACCGCCCGAGTTTTACTTGTGGGTCAGCGTCCACACATAGGCCGCGACGGCCTTTACCTGCGGATCCGTGAGGTTCATCGGGCCACCGCGCGGGCGCATGGCAAACTTGTGTGTCGGATCCTTGATGGCGGCCTGGGGCACGCCCTCGGTGATGATCTTCACAATCTCGTCGAAACTTCCAGTGTTCAACTGCACCCACTTCTTGCCGTCGAGCGCCGGGGCGTTCGCCGCGCCCACGCCGCCCTTGCCATGGCAACGCTGGCAGCCGCCGGTGTTGAACAGGGAGTCGCCGAGCGCGACGTTGGCTGGCGTGACGAGGGCGGGACGCTTGATGCCGCCGACGTGGCAGGCAGCCACGGTGAACAGGGCCGCGATGGCGACCATGCGGTGCAGGAGCGTGCGAACGGGCATTGGGGGGCTCACGGTGACAGGCGGGGCAGGCGGCTCAGCCCTGGAATGCTGAACCGGTGAACGAACTGGAATATGATAGCGTGTCGAGGCGCGCCAAGGCCAGCCACAACCTTGATCGCACCATGGTGGCTCAACACGGAGCGACCGTGTTCATCAAAGCTATCCCAGCGACGGGATTCGTTTGTTCAACGCGGAGACCGGAGTCAGCGGAGGGCCACAGAGGACTGCAACGGCTTTTTGGGGGGCCTGTGCGGACAGTACTCGCCGCCAAGCCCCCCTTTTTATGGCCGTACTCCGTGGCCCTCCTGTTCCTCATTTTCCTCCGTGTTAAAGAAACCGAACCCAGCGACGGGATCCGTTCTTTCACCACGGAGACCGGAGGCAGCGGAGGGCCACGGAGGACTGCAACGGCTTTTTGGGGGGCCTGTGCGGACAGTACTCGCCGCCAAGCCCCCTCAAAGGTTGTTGTCGTACTCCGTGGCCCTCCTGTTCCTCATTTTCCTCCGTGTTATAGAAACCGAACCCAGCGACGGGATCCGTTCTTTCACCGCGGAGACCGGAGGCAGCGGAGGGCCACGGAGGACAGCAAACAGCCAAAGGGGGCTTGGCGGAACGTCCTGTCCGCCAAACCCCCTCAAAGGTTGTTTCGTACTCCGTGGCCCTCCGCGAACCTCCGGTCTCCGTGTTGAAGAAAACCGAACTCGCGCTGAACAACACGGAACCTGAGTCGTTACCGCTTGCCCGCGTCCAGGTCGTTCCAGTTCATGATCGTGTTGAACCCGAACGAATACGTGCCCTGCGTCTGCCACCGCCAGAACGGACGAATGGCGAACATCACCACGTGGCCCTTGCCGAGCGGAGCGTCCACGAGCTGCGCGCGCCCACTGAGCGCCTGACCGTTGAGCAGCGTGCCCGAGAGCAGCATGTCATCGGCATTCGAGGGGAACGACAGGATCACGCGCGGCCTTTCGCCGCCGGCCGCGGCTGCACCACCACCGCCCGGGCCACCCGCGCCCCGGCCACCACGGCCCCCCGGCGCTTCGGCGGCCGGTGCGGCCGCGCCCGTGATCGGCTCCCACGGCGAGAGCTTCAGCGGCGTCGCCATCGGGTTCACGTTCTGGCTCAGTGCCGAACCGCGTCCGAACCCGCCGCCCATGCCGCCGCCGGCGCCACCGGCGTTCAGCACCGGTGCCGAGTTGAAGTACACCGGCACCTGGCTGCCCGCGTAGCCGTACGTGATCGGGCTCTTCTTGTCGGCAATGATGCCGCGGATGATCGAGCCACGCACGAACAGATCCGCCGGCGTTTCGAGGGTCACGCCCGGCGTCAGGTTGTACTCGGGGAAGAGCGTGCTGGTCGCGCCCTCTGTGATCAACGTGCCGCCCTCCTGCACGAACTTGTACAGGTTCATCAGCCCGTCAAAGCCCATGCCGCCGCGGATGTCGTCGCTCGAGTCCACGAAGCCGAGGTTCGGCGTCTCTGCCGACTTCTTGTACGGCAGGGGCGTCGAGCCGGTCGACGGCATCCCCGCCACCATCGACTGCGGCGTGCCGCTGACGTGCGGGTAGATGATCACGTCGTACTTGGCGCGCAGGTTCGGCGTCGAGCGCAGCAACTGGTCGGCGAAGTACGTGTACGCCACGCCATAGTGGTCGAGCGCGGCGCGCACCCACCCCTCGTCCTGCGTCCGCGTCCAGCTGTGCATGTAGCCGATGCGGGGCACGTCGAGATCGTGCGACTTCACGGCCGGCGCGCTGGCCATCGCGTACCCGCTCAGGCCCAGGGCCTTGAGCTGCGGCTCCAGCTTGGCGCGATCGGCATTGGCAATGATGAACGAACCGGCGACGAACTTGTGTCCTGCCGCCTCGAAGTCCTCCTCGGCGGCCTGCATCTTCACGTCGGCGTTCTTGAAGCGGAACGTCACCAGGTTGTTGTCGCTGGTGGCGGCCACGACGATCGTGCTCCCCGTCCCCTCGACGCCGCCCGCGGCCACGACTTCACCGGTGATCGGCGTCATCGCCTGCGTGAGGATCGCCTTGTCGCTGATCGGCGTGATGGTGAGGTTACGCATCAGCGGGAAGGTCCAGCCCGTGTCGTCATACGGCGACGGGTTGCCGGCCGGGTAGTTCTGCAGCGAGAAATACATGTCGGCCAGCGTGCGGTACGGCTGGTCGGCGCGGATGATGTAGTCGCCCGCCTTCACGTCCACCGTGCCGGCCTTGAAGGCCGAGGTGGCACGGTGGAACTCCAGCCCCTGCGTCCACAGGTCGTTCACCGCGTCGGCGGCGTCGGCCTTCTTGTTCTGGCCGGCGGGAATGACCCACGCGTACGTCGGGCCGTTCTTTCCCTTGTCCACCGAGCGCTTGTTCTTGAGCCAGTAGTTTTCCAGGTAGAGCGTCCGGTTCTTCGCCACGTGGCTCAGCGAGAGCAGGATGGCCGACTCCTGGATGTTGGTGTTGTTGCGCGGCCCCCAGTTGATCGTGGCGAGCGGCGGGTTGGGCCGGAACCACTCGCGGCTGGTCGTCGTCGCCGGCGGGCGCACCACGTAGTTGTCGGGGCCGTAGCTCTGCGCTTCGTAGAAGCGCCCCACGGCGTTGTGCGCGTGGGCGATGAAGAACATGTAGTTCGGCGTCCATCCGTCGTAGAACCCGTAGGTCCAGACGCCCGGCACGCCGCGCTTGGTCATCTCCAGCACTTCGTTCTGGGCAAGCGTCCACCACTCGCTCACGGTGATGGCGTCGATCTGCTCGTTGTATGGGCCGCTGCCGGTGGACGCGTACAGGTACGTCACCGACTCGTGCAGGTCGTGCATGATCGTCGGCGTCCACTCGAGGAACGTCTTGGTGGTGTTCTTCGTGAGGGCGAGCACCTGGCCCATGCCGTCACGGTTGTTGTCGTGCTGCACGTACTTGCCCCAGTACATCAGGGGGAGCCGCGCCTCGCCGGCGGGGCGCTTCTTGTTGTAGTAGTAGGTGTCCACCTGCTTCTCGCGCCCGTCCACTTCGATGACCGGCGTGATGAAGGTGATCACGTTCTTGCGGATGTTCCGGTAGAACTCCGACTCGTCCACCACCATGCGGTACGCCAGCTCCATGAGCATCTCGGGGCCGCCGTTCTCGGGTGAGTGCATGCCCGACGTGATCCAGTAGATGGGCTTGGCGGTCTTGATCAGCCGCTGCGCGTCGGCCTCGCTCGTCTTCCGCGGATCGGTGAGGTCGTGCAGCATCCCCTTGTAGCTGTCGAGCTTGGCGATGGTCGCCTGGTCGGCGATGGCCATCACCACCATGTCGCGGCCTTCCTCCGTCTTGCCGATCGTCCAGAACTTCGCCCGTCCGCCCGACGCCTTGGACACGGCCTCGAGGTAGCGGTGGATGTCCTTGGCGTACGTCAGTTCGCCGGGCGTCCCGACGATCTTGCCAAGGAACTTGAGCGGCGAGGGTACCTTGGACGACGCCGGCAGGTGATCGACGAACTCGGTCGAAATGCGGGAGTCCTGCAGGTACTCCTTGATCTTCTTCGTGTATTCCTGATCGACGGCCTGCTGGGCGCCCGCAAGGCGGGCCACCAGCGCGAGCGCGACGGGAGCAAGGAAGAGACGGGTGGCACGGGACATGATCAGCCCTCACTAGGGGGAAAGACGTGACTCAGACATACGCGTGAGCGGCGGGAATCGCTTGGGAATCGGGTCGAGCGCCACCCGAACCCCTCACCCCAACGGCGCCACCGCCTCGAACACCCGCGCCTCGATGAATGCCCCGAGCAGCGCGTGGTCCAGATGGCCGTGCGTCGCCTCATCCCGCAGGATGTCGAGGGCGCGCTGGGCCGGCACCGCCCGCTTGTAGGGCCGGTCGGTGGCCGTCAGCGCGTCGTAGATGTCGCTGATGGTCATCATCCGCGTCTGCACGGGGATCTCCGCTGACGTCACGCCGCGCGGGTAGCCCGAGCCGTCGAGCTTCTCGTGGTGGCCCCACGCGATCCCTGGAATCCCCTTCAACGCCTTCGTCCACGGGATCTGCTCGAGGAACCGGTAGGTGTGCGTCACGTGGCTCTCGATCTCGCGCCGCTCGCGGTCGTCCAGGTTGCCGCGGTTGATCATCAGGTAGCGCAACTCGTCATCGCTCAGCAGCGGCTGCTCGGTGCCGTCGAAGTCCACGAACAGCCGTCCGTTGATGTCGTGCAGTTCCTCGAACGTGCCCTCGGGCAGGATGGTCGGCTCGTTCGCCCGCACGATGGCGTCCAGGTAGGTCGTGAGCGAACCGCGCGTCGCCTCGCGCGCGCGGTCGAGCAACTTCACGGCCTCGTCGTAGTTGGCGCGCCCATGCTCCCACAGGTACTGCGCCCGCTCCCGCTCATACTGGAGGTCCGTCCGCTGCAGCAGGAACTGGAACCGGTGCCGGATGATCGCGAGGTCGGCCGGGTACAGCTTCTTCTGCTTCACCAGCACCTGCTCGCGCACTCCCACCTTGCCGAAGTCGTGCAGCAGCGACGCATAGCGCAATTCGCGCATCGCCTCGCGCGAAAAGCGCGTGCCGGCGTACGGGCCACTGTCCGCGCGATCGACCGCCTCGGCCAGCCCGGTAGTGAAGATTGCCACGCGCGACGAGTGGCCCGACGTGGTCGGGTCGCGGCTTTCGATGGCCGTCACCGACGCCGTGACGAACCCTTCGAACACCCGCTCGATCTCTTCGTAGAGCCGCCCGTTCTCGATGGCCACGGCCGCCTGCGACGCGCGCGCGCGCACCAGCCCCACCGCATACGGGTCG
>CANNKR010000129.1 GCA_947504615.1 Gemmatimonadota bacterium
CGCACCGCGTCGGCCGGCAGCGTGCGCACAAAGGGGGTGCAGCGCGGCTCCGTGGGCGTGCCGAGCGGGGTGGCGGTCGCCGCCGCCGACTTTGCGACCTCGCAGTCGAAATCCGCCGCGAGTGCGGCCACCGACCTGGCCACTGACGTGTCGGCAAACTCGGCGATGCGCGCCATCACTTCCATTCGCGCATCGCGTGACGTTTCGCTCGAATCGCGGCGCAGGCGCACGGCGGCGGCGATCGTCGCGCGACGAAGTTCAGGCGAGGCCACGCTCCCCTTCAGCGCCCGTGCCCCCGCGCGCACCGCCTGATATCCGCGTGCTTCCAGCGCCGAGCGAAAGAGCCGGTCATCCGCATGACCGGATACCTTCGCCAGTGCGTCGATGGCCGCTTCTTTCACATTGTCGTTCTTGTCGCGCGCCAGAAACCGTAATGCCCGCGCATCGCCCAGCACCCCCGCCGCGCGCGCGGCATACGTACGTACCCAGGGCGACCTGTTGTTGATGAAGCTGGCCATCTGCACCCGGGCATCCTTTGGCGAAACACGCGCCAGCGCCACTACGGCATGCGCCGCCGGTTGCCACGCCGCACCAGTCGCCGTGCGTGATGGCCGGTTGACCGACGCCAGCCAGCCACGCAACGTCATGACCAGCGCACTATCCGTGCTGCATGACGCCGGGACGAGATCGGCGGCGCGCAGCCGCACCGGCCACGCGCTGTCCGCCAGCGCACCACGCAGCACCGCACAATCTGCGTTGGTCGCGCCGAGCGCGCGGTACCGCAGTCGCCAGGCGGGTTCCGGGTAGACAGGTGGCGCCGGCAGCGCGCCCAGGGAGTCGCGCGAGCCAAACCGGGCGTCGCGCATGCGCGCCAGCGCTCGACGCGCAATCAGCGCCACCCGGGCGTCCGGGCTCGCCGTACCATCGGCCAGCGCGCGGTCTGTGGTGTCGCGCCGGTCTTCGGCACGGAGAATTCGCCCCACGAGCGCCGTATCGGCGCTGGAGACAGGGGCTTGGGCGGCCAGCGCAGTGGCGGTGGCGAACAGCAGCACGAAGGGACGCATCATGGCAGGCAATCGACGCCGGACCCGCCCCCACCGCAAGGGCCGCGGCCAGCGAACCGCCCCCCGGGGCCGTACAATTTGTTGGCAGGTTTCCCGGCCAGCGGCCCCACGCCGCACCGGGTCAGGTCATACCTCAACGCCAGCATCCCGTGCCCATTCGCCACTCGTTGTTCCGTGCCGGTCGCCTCGCGGCCGCCTTCGCATTCGTTGCCCTGCCGTTGTTCGCGCAGCAGGGCGCTACCGGCGTCGATGCCAAGATCACCGCCTTGCGCGAGACCCTCGCCAAGGAAGGCTATATCGAGCCGCCGGCCGAGGTCGCCAAGCTCGTGACCGCGCCGCGCCACCTCACGGTCGCGCTCTCGGCGGCCAGCCCGGATCGCAAGTACTTCCTGAAGGAACAGAGCGAAGGGTTGCCCAGCGTGCAGACCTACGGCAAGCCGCACCTGTACTTCGCCGGTCTGCAGGTGGATCCCAAGGCCAATCGCGCGCGCATCTTCACCTCGCGCGGCGCCACCGGATTGCAGCTCGTCGAAGCCAGCACCGGCAAGGCCAGTACGCTCGAGACGCCCAAGGGCGCCACGGTCAGCGCGCCGGTCTGGGCGCCCGACAGCAAGAAGATTGCCTACATCGCCAACTTCGACGCCGCGTCGCATGTGTTCGTGGCCGATATCGCCACCGGCAAGTCGGTGCAAATCACCAAGACGCCGCTGCTCGCCACGCTGGTCACCACGGTTGACTGGACCGCCGACAGCAAGAGCATCGTCGCGGTCCTGCTTCCCACCGTGCGCGACCAGATGCCAAAGAAGCCCGACATCGCCACCGGCCCGCAGGTGCGCCTGTGGACCGAAGGCACCAAGGCGCCCGAGCGCAACTATGCATCGCTGATGAGCGAGCCGTACGAACTCGCCCTCTTCGAATATTTCATTCGGGGACAGCTGGCCGTCATCGACGTGGCCAAGAAGATTGTCCGCCCCATTGGCGTGCCGGTGATGTTCTCCTCGGTGGACGCGTCGCCCGACGGTCAGTTCTTCCGCGTCTCCACGGTGCAGAAGCCTTTCTCGTACGTAGTGCAGTACTCGGCGTTCGGCAGCCGCGATGCGGTGTGGGATACCGGTGGCCGCATGATCGCCGAGATCGCCAAGCGCCCGCTGCGTTTTGCCAACGATACGTCGGGACGCACTCCCGGCGGCAGCAAGAAGGGACTCGCCTGGATGCCGCAGGGCGCGGGCTTCTATTACATCGCCACCGATTCCGCCGCCCGCGGTGACACCGGTGCTGTGCGTCCCGCTGGCGCGCCGGCTGGTGCACCCGCTGGTGGCCGTCCCGGTGCGGGTGGTGCTGCCGCCAATCGCCCCGAGAAGGTGGTGCAGTGGCTGCCGCCGTTCGGCGAGAAGGACATCAAGGTGCTCTACCAGCACACGGGCACCATGGCCAGCGCGGTCTTTTCGGATGACGCACAAACATTGTTCGTAGCCACGAACAACGCGGGCACGGGCGAGATCTTCGCCGTGAAGCTCGCCGATCCCACCAAGCGCCAGAGCATCCTGCGCATGCGGGGCTGGACGCCGGCCTTTGCGGGCGGCGGACGCGCGGCGGGCTTTGGCGGCGGCGGTGGACGCGGCGGTGCCGGCGATGACACGCTGGCGTTCTACAACAACCCCGGCTCGATGCTCACCAAGCGGGGCACCAACGGCGGCGAAGTCGCGGTGCTGACCAAGGACGGCAGCGTCTTCTTCAAGGGGACGCAGTACACCAAGGACTATCTCAAGACGCCGCCGCGCGACTTCATGGACAAGGTGGACGTGGCCACGGCCAAGAAGACGCGCGTGTTCGATGCGGCCACCGACGTGGCCGAAACGCTGGGCGCGCTGCTCGACGACGATGGAGCCACGGCGCTGGTGACGCGCGAGTCACCCACCGCGGTGCCCAACACGTACCTGAAGGACCTCAAGGCCGGCACGCTCACGCAGCTCACCCAGAACGTGGATCCGGCACCGGAGTTCACGGCCCTCGTGCGCAAGCGCGTGGAAATCACGCGCCCCGACGGCATCAAGTTCATCGTGCGCGTCACGCTGCCGGCCGACTACAAGGCGGGCACTCGGCTGCCGGGCATGTTCTGGTTCTATCCGTACGAGTACACCGACCAGGCGGGGTACGACCGCACGCTCCGCACGGAGAACGTGAACAAGTTCCCGACGTCCGGACCGCGCACCATCGAGTTCCTGGCGACGCAGGGCTATGCGGTGGCCAACTTCGATCCGCCGATCATGGGCGAAGCGAACCGCATGAATGACAACTACGTCACCGACCTGCGCATGAACCTCTATGCGGTCATCGATGAACTCGACCGTCAGGGCTTCATCGATCGCACGAAGCTGGGGCTTGGCGGCCACAGCTACGGCGCGTTCAGCACGGTGAACGCCATGGTGCAGACGCCGTTCTTCAAGGCGGGCATCGCCGGCGACGGCATGTACAACCGCACGCTCACGCCCACGGGCTTCCAGAGCGAGCGGCGCGACCTGTGGAGCGGCCAGAAGACCTACCTCGACATGTCGCCGATGCTCGATGCCGACAAGCTGCAGGGCGCACTGCTGATGTATCACTCGCTGGAAGACCAGAACGTCGGGACCGATCCGATCAGCTCGGTGCGCATGATGCAGGCGCTGCGCGCCAACGGAAAGACGGCGTCCCTCTACATGTACCCGTACGAAGATCACGGCCCGGTCACCCGCGAAACGCTCCTCGACCAGTGGGGCCGCTGGACGGCGTGGCTGGACCTGTATGTGAAGAACGACGGGATGAAGCTGGCGAAGCTGAAGCCGGTGGCTCCGGCGGTGCATCCGTAGCTACGCGAGTCTGGTTTCTTTAACACGGAGACCGGAGTAGCACAGAGGACACGGAGTACTGCAAAAACTTAGAGGGGGTGTGGCGGACGGTACTCGTCGCCACCCCCCCTTTATTGTTGCAGTACTCCGTGGCCCTCCGTTTCCTCCGGTCTCCGCGTTGAAGAAAACCGGATCAGCGTGCCACCCCAAGCACCTGCCCCAGCGTCACCGTCCGCAGGTCGGCCTTGTCGCGCGTACTGAACGGCGCCAGCGCGTCGAACACCTTCTTGGCCGTGGCGCGGTCATCCGTGCGGACCAGCGCTATCGTGGCCGCGTCGCGCAGCAGGTCCACCGGCAGCCAGGTGTGTCCCGCCACCCGTGCCTTCAGCTGCGGCGTGACCTCGGCGGCCACTCCGGGCCAGTCGTAGGTGACCGCTGCCTGGAGGAACCGCCACGCCGAGCGCGCTGCTTCCGGCGCATGCTGGCGCTCCATGTACTGCGCGACCTCGCGATAGTACGCCGAATCCACCACGCCCGCCACGCCGCCATGCAGGTCGTGCTCCACGTCCAGCGCGCTGCGGAACCACCCGAACCAGTCCACCGGTGCGTGCGGCGCTGCCATCACGTCGCGCAGCGTCTCGCGACGCACCAGCGCCAGTCGGTATTCGCGATCGGCCGGCATCGAATCGCTGGACGGCACCGGTTCGTTGGCGCGCAGCCGCGCGCCGCGTGCGCGCAGGATGGCGCGCGGCAGGCGCAGCGCTTCGCGCGTCTCCGTGCCAAAACCGATGCGCCGGCCGTCGAGCGCCGCCATCATGTCGAAGCGGTCTTCCGTTAGCTCCATGAAGCCCGTCGCCGCAATCTTCCGGAAGCGCGTGCGTTCCGTGCTCAGGTCGAGTACCGGGTGGAAATCAGAATTCACCACCCCCCAGCTGCGCAGCGCCGGCGCCAGCGACGCGCGCGTGGCCAGCAACGTGCTCTCCAGCGCCTCGGGGGTTACCAGCCGGAAGCGGCGCAGATCCGCGGCCACCATCGGATACTGCAGCACCGACCAGTCGGGCTCCGGCAGCACTGAATCGTTGGACGCCACGATCAGGATGTCCACGTCCATCGTCAGGTAGATACGGTACGCCGGGAAGTTGCGATGCACCGCGCGCACGACGCTCAGCACCAGCGCGTCGTCGATCTCATAGAGATGCAGCCACTGTCCGAACACCCCGTGCGGCGCCAGGTACTGCCGCACGCGATGATAGAACTCGTCGGTGAACAGCCCGCTCACGCCGCTCACCCACGGGTTCGACGGCTCCGACAGGATGAAGTCGTACTTCCGTTGCGCCGACGCGAACACCGAGCGCGCGTCGTCGTACACGAAGTGCGAACGTGGATCGTCGAAGACGCGCCGGTTCACGGGGTAGAACTGGTGCGAACCGCGCACCATCTGCGGCTCGATGTCGATGGTCGTCAGGCGTTTCAGGTACGGGCTGCCGAGCAGGAAGTGCGATGACATCCCCGATCCCTGACCGATCACCGCTCCTTCCGTGGCGCGGGGCGTATGCGCCAGCGTGATCATCGGCAACAGGATCTGCGTGCTCTCGTCGCCGTCCATCGGGCGTGCGCGATCGGCGGTGCTGTCGAACCAGATAGCAGACAGCGACGCGTCGGGCTTGCCGTTGGTCGACAGCGCATACTCCTTCTTTCCCTCTGGCGCCTGCCGCACGCTCACCGTGGCCGTGCGCCCGTCCTTGTAGAAGATCACGTGGCGGGTCGCCTTGTCCACGCGCCCATAGCGGTAGACGCCGCTCGTCAGCACTTCGCGCGTGAACGGCGCGTAGAGCGTGGAACCCAGCACCGCCAGCACCGTGGCGACGGCGAGCAGTCGTCCCAGGCGTCGCGCAGAACGGCGCGTCTCGAGTGATGCCGCACCGGCCAGGAACATCAGCCAAGCGCCGAGTGCCATGTCGATGACACCGCCGGTGACGAGCATCGCCTTCAGGCCGATGAGCGGCATCAGCACCATCGCTGCGAGCGCCGCGCCCACGATGGAGCCGAAGGTGTTGACGCTGTACACCGTGCCGATGGCGCGTTCGCCGGCGCCCGCGCCCAGCAGCATGCGCGTGATCAGCGGCAGCGTGATGCCCGCGCAGAACGTCGCCGGCAGCATCACCGCCAGGCAGATGGCGTACCGTGCCAGCGAGAACAGCCGGTACCCCTCGTCGGTGCGCGCCAGCGCCTGCAGCAGCGAGGCCATCCACTCGAAGCTCGCTACGTATACCGACAGCGTGGCGATGGCCAGCGCCCCCATCACCCACTGCGTGATCGCCAGTGCGCGCATCGGGTCGCGGAAGGTGTCGGCGCGCTTGCGCACCCAGAGCGCGCCGAGCGAGAGCCCCAGAATGAACGCCGACAGCATGAGCTCGAAGGAGTGCGTCGCGCTGCCCAGCACCAGCGACAGCATGCGCACCCACGCGATTTCGTAGATGAAGCTCGATACCGCGGTGCCCAGCGCGACGGCGAGCAACACGCGTTCCAGTCGCCGCGTGGCGCGTTCGGTGCCGGCGCCGTTGGTGGCGGCACTGTCGATAATCACCGCCTGATCGGCCGCGTCCGTCGCCATCGCGGGCGCCGCACTCGGCGCGTCATCTTCACGCGCGCGCGAAAACTGCACCACCCCCACGACCATCGCCGCCACCAGCACGTTGATGACGCCCGCCGCCTGCAGCGTCCCCGGCAGGCCGAAGGCGTTGATCAGCACGAAGCCCGCCACGAGTACACCGATGGCTGCGCCCAGCGAGTTGGCGAAGTACAGGTTGGCCAGCACGCGCCCGCTCCCCGTATGGCCGTCGGGCGACGACGCGCGCAGGAAGCCCGCGCTCATCAGCGGAAAGGTGGTGCCCAGCAGCAGCGACTGCGGCAGGATCAGCAGTGCGGCAATGCCCCACTTGATCACGGTGAGCGTCGCACCGCCCGGCATCATCGGAAAGAGCGTGTCGTAGCAGAACGCGGTCACCGTGCCGAAGACGCCGTGAAAGGCGAAGGCGATGATCCCGGTGGCGGCCTCGACGCGCGCGTACCACAGCAGCGGTTGCGCCATGCGCTGCGAATGCCGAGCGGTCCACGCGGCCCCGGCCGACATGCCGCCCAGGAAGATCACCAGCACAATGGTCTGGGCGTACGCGCTGTGCCCGACGAACAGCCCCAGGTAGCGGCTCCAGATGGACTCGTACATGAGCCCGGCCGCGCCCGACAGCACGAACGCCAGCGTGAGGACGACTTGAATGAGAGTCATGGTGCGGAAAAGCTAGCGGGAATGCGTCTTGTTCAATACGGGCTCTGCTTTCTTTCAACGCGGGCTTCGTTTCTTTTAACACGGAGACCGGAGGGGCGCGGAGGGCCACGGAGTACTGCAACTGCTTTAAAGGGGTCGTGGCGGTCAGTACTCTCCGCCACGACCCCTTAAAAGTTGTTGCTGTTTCACTCCTCCGTGGCCCTCCGCTAACTCCGGTCTCCGTGTTGAAAAAAACGAATCCAGCGGAGAAGCACGCAGGGACTACTCGTACGCCAGCACCCCGCCCACCCGCGCCGCCCAATCATCGATGCTCGTCCACGCGCGCACTCCGTCGGCGTCGATCGTGTCCGGCGACGCGTCGAACACCCGCCTTATGCCGCGCCGCCCGATCAGCCGCTCGAAGTGCCCTTCTCCACTCGGGTTCGCCGCAGTCGGATACCGCGCCCACTGAAAGCGCAGACGATGCGTGGTCGCGATCGCCGCCAGCAGCAGCAGCCCCAGTGCCACCGGGCGCAGCGCCTCTGGCCGAGTCACGCGCACATGAATGCCTCGGCACGGCTCCGCCACATACGGCCCTGACCCCGGCACGAACATCACCTCGCTGAACTCCACCCCTTTAGGGATGCGCCGCGCCAGGTCGGCCAGTACCGCCGGGACGTCCAGCCACGGCGCCCCCACCTGCTGAAAGGGCGCGTCGGTGCCGCGCCCCACGCTCAGGTTCGTCGCCTCAAAGAGGCAGAGCCCCGGATACAACTCCGCGCTCTCAAACGACGGCATCGCCGGCGACGTCGGCACCCACGGCAGCCCCGTGTCGGGCCAGCGCATCGCGCGCGTCCACCCTTCGCAGTCGATCACCCGCAGGTCCGCGTCGTTGAACCGTTCCAGATGCCACAACTCCGCCAGTTCGCCCAGCGTCAGTTGATGACGCAGCGGAATCACATCCTCCCCCACGAACGACCGGCACCCCAACTCCAGCACCGGCCCCTCCGCCATCGACAGCTCGCCCCCCAGCGGGTTCGGGCGATCCAGCACGATCAGCGGCACCCCCGTTTCTTCGCACGCCGCCAGCACGTGGAAGAGCGTCCACGTGTAGGTATAGAAGCGCGCCCCCACATCGGGAATGTCGAACAGCACCGCGTCCAGGTCATGCAGCGAATCCGCGTCCGGGCGCAGGCGCTCGCCGTACAGCGAGACCACCGGCAGCCCCGTGAGCGCATCGATGCCGTCGCTCACCGCCGACCCGTCGTCAGCCGCGGCGCTCAGCCCGTGCTCGGGGCCGAACAGCCGGACAATCGGCACGCCGGCCTTGATGAGTGCCACACGTGATCGCACCGACGAGTCGGCGGCCAGTCGCGCGGCGTCGTTGGTGACCAACCCCACGCGCTGCGCGCCGCCCAAAAGCGATGGGTCAGCGATCAGCCGGTCGACGCCGAAGCGGACGGTCATCGGGCCTCCGCTTCCGGCGGCAACGCCACCACCGTCGTTTCCTTGGTGGTGCGCAGCACGATGGTGGTCCGCGCCCGCACCACCCCCGGGGTCCCCTTCAGCTCCTCGCTGACCACCCGGTCCAGATCCAGCGGGTTCCGGCAGCGGAGCTTGAGCAGGAAGTCGTCGTCGCCGGTCACGTGATGGCATTCCTGAACCTCGGGAATCGCCCCGACCCGCTTGAGGAAGGCCTCGCGCAACGCCGGCCGCTCCAGCGATACCCCCACGAACGCCGTGACCATCATTCCCACGGCGTCGGGGTTCACCAGGGCCGCAAAGCCCTTGATTATCCCGACCTGTTGGAGCTTCCGCACCCGGTCGGCCACCGCCGGCCCCGTGAGCCCCAGCGTCTCTCCAAGCTTCGCCCAGGTCTCTCGGCCCGCATACTGCAAGCGGATAATGAGGCGGCGATCGATGGCGTCCATACGGCAATAGTAATGAATCAAAGCCAAAATCACAATAATACCAATGATTCATTTGTTACTACTGAGTCCGTTTCACGTATATAAAGACCCAATAATCACTTGTTCCTACCGTCTACCGTCTA
>CANNKR010000130.1 GCA_947504615.1 Gemmatimonadota bacterium
ATGACGCTGCCCAGGGACGAAACGGCCACGCGCCCGGCCGTGGTGGACACGCCGCCGCCGCTGCGCCCCAGGCTCTCGTTGCTTGGACCGCCGGTAATGAGGTAGCTCCAGATGTCGCTGTCGGAGACGCGATTCGAGTCGGGCGTCGAGAGCGAGGCTCGCGGCGAACCCAACGTACCCCCGATGGTCACGCGCACACGCACGTCCTGACGCGCCGTGTTCTGCGAGAACGACCGCACCGTGTGCAGGGCGCGGATGTCCATCTCGGCGAGATTCGGATCGGGATCGCCGCGGAACCGGATTTCTCCCCCTTCCACGTCGAACGTGCGTTGTACCGGTCCCGCAATCAGGCGATACGAACCGCGCACCGTCTGCAGGGTGCCGTCGAGCGCGAGCTGGTAGCGGCCCACGTCTCGCCCCCGCTGCACGCGGGCGGCGGTGATGCGCACAGCCCCGCCCAGGGTGACGTTCGCTTCCGACGACCGGATGCTGACATCGCGTCCCATCGTCACCGGCACGTCTCTCACCCGCAGGTTCTCCACCACGCGCGACGGGGCCCGCGGCAGGATCCCGTGATCGGCCAGCGCCACGGTATCGACGATGTTCCGAAGTTCCGGGTCGTCCAGCGAGATGAGTTCCTTGGTGACGATGTCGGGAATGAACACCGTGCCACGGTCCACCGTCATGGCGCCCGTGAGCGTCGATCCGCTCGTCGCGCCAACCAGCCGGAGGGCGCCGGAAAAATCGAGGTCGGCCACGCGCGCCTTGTTGATCACGTTGAAGCTCTGCGCACTGAACCGCAGATCGAACGTCGGATCATCCAGCTCGCGGAAGCCGATCCAGCCGGTGAGCGCCGACGTGGCCCTGTCCCCGCTGCGCACCGACAAGGTGCGCACCGCGATCGAGTCGCCGAGGAACCCGACATCGGCTTCCACGTCGCGCCATGAGGTGCCGAGCACCGGCAAGTCGAACGCGCCACCGGCGATGCGCAGCGATCCGTTCACGAGCGGCGTGTTGATGGTGCCGCTGACGGTGGCGTCCAGCATCAGTGCCCCTCGCGCCTTCGTCACTTCGGGCGTGAGCGTTTCCAGCAGGGCCACACCGGCAGAATCCGAGCGAATGGTCGCGCGCAATGGCGCATCCGCGAGCAGGCGGTGGGCCGAGGTCTTGAACGCGAGATTCACGGGAATGGAGGCATTGACCCGCAACGCCGTCACGCCGTCGCGGAGCGTGCCTGCCGCGATGTCCACCCGACGGTCCGCATAGCGCCCCGTCGCCTCGGCGCGCGGAATGCGAATGCCGGCGAGCAGCGCGTCGCGCACGGTGGCATCGAGGAGAAAGAGCGGCGCCGCCCGCGTGCCCGAGACACGGGCGGACATTCCCGCCAACCCGGAGAACGTCGACTTGGCCTGCATGAGTTCGCCGAGATCGGCCAGAGGGACGTCCGTCGCCTCCATTGAGGCGGCCAGTTCGGCCGTGTCGGGCAATGCGCCGCGCACCGACAGCCGTCCCGATGTGCGCCCCACGAGGACCAGCGAGTCCACCCGCCACGCTGCGCCGGCGCGGGCAATCCGCGCGGGCGAAAGCAGCGCCCAGTCATTCCCGCTGGTCTCCAGCCGGAAGCGCCCCACGCGGACATCGGTCGTGTCGCGATCCCATCGCACATCGGCCTGCGCGCTGGCGACCGGGCCGCTGGACAACTCGGCGCGCACCTCGGTCACGGCGTGGCCCGACGACGGGATGTCGGCCGTGGCGCTCAGGGTGCTCAGTCGCAGCCCACCCATGGTGATGCCTTCCACGCGGGCACGCACCGCACCGCGCAGCGAATCCAGCGGGAACGTCAGCACGGCGCTGGCGTCGACGTCCTTGGCAAAGGTCGCACCGACCCGCAGGTCGGTGCCGCGCGCGTCCGCGTGGAGGCGCAGGGCCGGCCACCACCCGCTGACCGCGCCATCGACGCGCACGGTGCCCTCGAGCGCCGCTGTGTCCGGCGCCGAGCCGGGCTCCGCTTCGCCGACGCGCTTGGCGAGTGCACGGCGGAATCCGCCCAGCGAATCGAGCGTGAGACGGAACGTCACCGAGTCGCCGGCGCGACCCGGCGCGAGCGCCAGGCGCCCGCGCGCCTGCGCCGAGAGCGCCGCCGACTCGAGGTCCAGCGAGTCAATGGCCAGCGTGCCCGACAGGAATCGCAGGTGCGCCGAACCGCCGAAGACGCGCACGCTGTCCACGAGGGAGCGGTCCACGTGCACGGCGACGGTGCCGCGCAGGTCGGCCAGCGAGTCGCCGACGACGTCGGACGACCAGCGCAGCGCCAGCGTGGTCGTCGGCAGGTCGTCGCGTGCGAGGAAGCGCCGCAAGTCGAGCCCGCTCGCGCTCCCGCGCGCCGACGCGCGATAGCCCGGCTCGGACACATCGAACGTACCGTCAACTTCGAGCCGGCCGGCGTCGCCCACGAAGTCGGCGGTGACGGCGAGGTTGTCGGACGTTCCCTTTACCCGCAGCGGTCCGCTGAACTCGCCGCGCGCAGGCATCGCCGGGAACGACTGCGAGAGCGCCGTCAGGGAGAGCGGCAGCGCCGCAAACGCGACGTCGTAGGACATGGTGGTCGCGAGCGACGTCACGCGACCCGAGCCCTGGAAGTGCGACACCGGCGAGTCGCCGTCGCGATGCGTGAAGTCGCCGTCCTTGAAGCGCACGTCCAGCCACGACGAGTCGAGCACCGCGCGGCCGGCCACGAGGCCATTGAGCCGCGGGAAGTCCGCGTCGAGGAACTGCAGCGTGCGCAGGTCGAGCTGCGCCAGCTCGACGGTGACGCCGCGAAAGGCCGTGGTGGCCGGATACAGGATGTCGAGCTGCCCGCGCATCGTCCCGCGCGTGATGGCGCCGGGCACGTTGGCGTCGGCGAAGGTGAAGCGTCCTTCGTCCAGCTGCCAGCGGTTCACCGGGCCGCCGCGCGCGCGGACCGTGCCGGTGACGGCGCCGCGCCACGGCAGCGGCAACGGCGCGCCACTGAAGCGCTCGATCAGCCGGAAGTCCACCGGCAGCGCCTCGAGCGCGAGGTCCTTCAGGATCAGCACGGGGGCGCCGACCCCAAACGTCATGTTGCCGCGCAACCGCGAATTGGTGGTGCGCACGTCCATGTTCTGGATGACGTAATCCATGACGTGCAGGTCGCGCTCGTTCTTGATGTGCAGGTCCATCGTGCCGCCGCCGGTGGTCGGCAGCGTCTCGTACACCCAGGCAATGTCGGCCATCGACATCGTGTCCGCGTGAATGCGGATGTCGTAGCGCATGGGGAGGTCGCTCCCCCAGACCACGCGCCCCTTCGCCCTGCCGCTGGAGCCCGGGAGTTCGAATCGCGGCACGTCAATCGACAGCGTGTCGCCGCGTCGCCAGATGGTCCCGCGCAGGTTGCGCACGTTGAATGGCGGATCCCGTTCGAGCACGTCGAGGCGCACAATCTCGAAATGGTGTCCGCTCGTGTCGGGATCGGCCACGTGTGCATGCGACAGCTGCACGGCGAGCCCGCTCCACTTCCATTCCTTCTCGTATTCGTTCGGCCCGATGCGCCGCACGCCGCCCTGCGCGTAGGCGAGTGCACGCGTGATGGCGCTGTCGCGCCGGACACCGGTCAGCGAGTCGGCCGGCCCCCACGGCAGCGCCACGCGCACCTCGCCGCCGCGCACCCGCACGTTGGTCAGCGAGATACGGCTGCCGAACCCCCGCCGCGGGCCTCCGGCGGCCGAGCCACCCGAAGGAAAGATGGACTGGTAGTTCCAGGCGTCGTGCCGTCGCTGCAGGCGCACGACGGGACGCTGCACGTCGAGCGATCGCAGGAAGATCACGCCATCCACGATGTCGCGCGGATCATACGTGAAACGCACGGGCCCCGTGGCGAAGAAGAGCGAATCGTTCGGCTCGCGGAACTCGAGGGAATCGATGGCCAACTCGGTCAGGAAGCTGCCGCTCAACGTCCCGATATGGATCTTCCCCTTGGTCACGCTCGCGAGCGCCCGCTCCACCTGTGCGCGAATGAACTCGCGCCCACGCACCGATCCCGTCAGGCCAAACAGCACCGCCGAGAGCAGCGAACCCATCAGCAGAATGGCGATGGCGCTCGCGAGGGCGACGTGGCGGCGGCGGCCCATGGGCTAGAACGCCTGTCCGATGGAGATCTGCGGCGTCAGCCGGCGCAGGAAGCTGTTCTCGCGCGGCGGCCGGAAGCCGGCCGGGCAACTGCCGGATGCCTGACGCAGCTGCGTGGAACCCACGCTCGCCGGCGACACGCGCAGCGTGTTGCCGGGACTGACGCAGAAGAGCTGACCGCCCTCCGAGATGGCCGTATCGAAATACGCGGCGCCATCGGAGCGCTGATACTGGTTGTAGCCGATGTCCACCCGCACCAGGCCGACGAGCGTGCGCACGCGGATTCCCAGCCCCGGCGTCCACTGCACGGTCCTCAGGTTCAACGAGGCCGCGGTCCCCGGGTTCCATACGCGCCCCGCGTCGGCGAACACTGCCACCTGCAGCAGGTTGGAGAGCACCGGGCTGCGAAACCGCGCTTCGAAATTTGCCACGAGCAGCGCGTTGCCACCCACCGGAATCGCGCGCTGTCCGACCTTGGCGGCGTTTGCCCGGAAGTACACCGTCTGCGCCGGGTTCAAAGGATCCCCACCCGGGGTGCCATCCGCCTGCACCGTGTCGTAGGCCGTCGGGATGTAGACGACGGGTCCCAGTTCGTTCTGCCGGAACCCGCGCACCGTCGTGGCGCCGCCCGCGTAGAGCCGCTCCTGCGCCGGGATGTACGCATCGCCCACCGACGACTGGAACGTGGGGCCGAGCACGACACCCAGCCGCAACCGCGCGGCGATCACGACCTCGCGGCCGAGCGGGTAATACGCGGCGCCGTCGAGCGTGAACCGCGTGAACTGCAGGCGCGCGTCGGAACCCACCGCCTTCGACGCGTGCCGCGCGTCGCCACGCAGCACCGTGCCCCGGGTCGGATCGGACGGATTGTCGGTCTTCTCGTCGGAAAACGAAATCCCGAGCACGGCAAGCCGCTGCTGACGAAGCAGCGACGACTGGTCGGCGGCATCACAGGCATTGAACACCGCGCAGAGCAACGCCGGGAACGACTTGGTGCTGCCGAACTCCACCGTGTACGACGCGTTCTGCGTCCGGCGGCCGGCGCTGCGCGCCAGCGCCAGCGCACCGCCGATGGGCGTGGAACGCATGAAGGCGTTGTATTCCGAACGGCGTTCGCTGTAGAGCGTCAGCGACGGCTGGACGCCGACACGCGCCGACACCGGCGGCGTGATGGTGAGGCCGGTGGAGTAGTTGAGGTCCTGGCTGAAAAAGTCATTGCGGGCATCCTGCGTGCACAGCGACGAGAACCCGTCGAGCGGACGTCCGACCCCGATCTTCGACACCCGCGCGCGCACGTCGACGCGCGTGGCGCTCCGCGCGACATTCAGGTGCGAGTAGTCGGCGTACGCGCGGAAACAGTCCAGCGACCCCCAGCCTCCCCCCACGCGGGCACTCTGCGGCGACGCCTCCGTGACGTCGATCATCACCGGCAGCGTGGAATCGGCGCGCACGCCCAGCGTGTCGGGCTCGACGCTCACCCGGGCAAAGAGCTGGCCCCCATACAACGTCCGCTTGGCGCGCTCCAGATCGCGCTGCCGGTACCAGGCGCCCGTCGACAGCCCGGCCAGCCGGCGCACGACCGTCGTGTCCACCTGCGCGCCGCGCCGGAACGGCTGCACGGCCACACGCACCGCGCCGATGCGCGCCCGCGGCCCCGGCACGACCGCAAAGGTCACGGCAGCCAGACGCGTCGGCAGGTCGGTGTCGTAGTTCACCAGGACGTCGGCATCGGGATAGCCGGCGTTGCGCAGGCGCATCACCAGCGAGTCACGCGCGCTGGCCAGCGCCACGCGGTCGAACGGCCCGCCGGCGCTCAGCGGCAGCGCACGCTCCACGGCATTTCGCACCGGCACGGCATCGAGCCCCGTGATGGCCAGCGAACTGATGCGCGTCGGCTGCCCCTCGTTGATCGCGAAACGCACGGCGATCTGCGACGCGCCCACGTGCGTCACGACGGTGTCGACGGTCACGTCGAGGTAGCCGTGATTGCGATAGAACAGGATCAGCCGGATGACGTCGCGCGGAAACTCGGCCTTGTCCAGGCAGTATCGGGTGCCGAAGAATCGCAGCGAGCGCCGCGCCCAATGGGACGGTGTTGTCGCAATGCCGGGAGCAAGCACGGCCGGCGCAAACGATGCATTGCCGGTGAACTCGAGCCGAAGCACCTCGGTGTCGCCCTTGTCACAGACGATATCCTGCGCGCCGACCGCGGCGGGGAGGAGGAGGGCGAGGATTAGGCGGCGATGCACTCTAAAATTTCAGGGGTTGCTCTAATGGTTGTCAACAACCTTTTGATGATTGGGCGCGCGGATTTCGATCGACGTTCCCCGTTCGGGATGTCGATTTGCGATGAAATCGAGTCGCCCGGGTTCACCTGATCGATGCCTGTGGCGACGCCGCTGGCCTGCGAAAAGCCGAAAGGGCGCCGTCCTCAGCGCCCTCACGTCGACTCTTCGCAACCCCTTCCGGTGTCGAAATCGGGGTTCGCGCTAGTCGTCCTTCTGCCCAAACACCGCCAGGTTGGACGAATGCCCCGGATTGATCTTCTTCTCCGGGTAGACGTGGTGCACCGCCTGGTTCACCGCCACCGCCGCGTCGGCAAAGCCCGTCGCAATCAGCTTGAGCTTGCCCGGATACGTCGTGATGTCACCGGCGGCGTAGATCCCGGCGCGCCCGGTCTCCATCTGCGAGTTCACGACAATTTCGTCCTTCTCGAAGTTGAGCCCCCACGACGTCAGCGTGCCCAGGTCGCTCACGAAGCCGAGCATCGGCAACACCACGTCGCAGCGCACCCGCGTCGTCGTCTTGGCCTTCACGTCGCGCAGTTCGATCTCGTGCATCACGCCGTCCGTCGATCCATCGGAAGCGAAGATCCCGGACAGCTCGTGGAAGGTGAACAGCGCGGTGCGCCCTGCGGCGACATCCGCCTGCACCGCCTCCACCGTGGCACTGTGGGCCCGGAACCGGTCGCTGCGATGCACCAGCGCAATCGACGCCGCGCGCCCCTGCAGCTGGTGCGCCCAGTCGAACGCGCTGTCCCCGCCGCCGATGATCACCACATGCTGCCCCGCAAACTTCGACGGATCGAGCACGCGGTCCTCGATGCCCCGCCCGTACCACGGTTCGGCGCAGGCCTGCGGCAGCCGCCGCGGGGAAAACGCGCCGATGCCCGCCGCCACCACAATCGACTTCGACGGGAACTCGTCCGTCGCCGTGCGCAGCACGAAATGCCCATCCTCCGCGTCCAGCCCCGTCACCGTCTGGCCGCAATGGATCGGATGGCCGAACCGCGCCGCCTGCCGCTCCAGCGACTTCACCAGGTCCTTGGCGAGCACCTCGGGAAAGCCCGCCACGTCGAAGATCAGCTTCTCGGGATACAGTGCGGCAAGCTGGCCGCCGGGCTGGTCGAGCGCGTCGACGATTTGCGCCGAAGCGCCGCGCATGCCAGCGTAGAAGAGCGCAAACAGCCCCGTGGGGCCGGCGCCGATGATCGTAAGGTCCCGCATTTCATGCCGCATTCCAGAAAGGTCGCGGAAGACGGCTGTCGAAATCAACCCGCTTTCGCAAATCTGATGACGGAAATGGACAACGCAGGGCGCCTCTTCGAGTACGCCGGTCAGTTCCGCCTGCTCCAGCGCGTGGCCCGTGGTGGCATGGCCACCGTGTACGAGGCCGAGCAGCTCGGACCGGCTGGTTTCACCAAGCAGATCGCGCTCAAGATCATCCACGACCGCTACGCCAAGCAGCCCGAATGGCTGCAGCTGTTCATCGACGAGGCCAAGCTCTCGGCCAACCTCGTGCACGGCAACATCGTGCAGATCTACCAGCTCGGGCAGTGCGACAACGAGTACTTCATTGCGATGGAGTTCATCAAGGGCGTCACGCTGCGCGCGCTCATTGATCGGCACCGGCTGATGGGCACTCCCATGGCGCCGCCGCTGGCGGCGTACATCGCCAGCCGCGTCTGCCGGGCGCTCGATTTCGCCCACAACTTCGTCGACCGCAGCGGGCGGCGCCTCGATATCGTCCACCGCGACGTCTCGCCCGGCAACGTCCTGCTCACGTGGGACGGCCACGTGAAGCTCGCGGACTTCGGCATCGCGAAGGCGCGCACCATGGCCGACCCCGCCGCGCAGCGCCCGCTGATGATGGGCAAAAAGCACTACATGAGTCCCGAGCAGATCCTCGGCGGGCAAGTGGACTCGCGCAGCGACATCTTCGCCATGGGTATCGTGTTCTTCGAGTTGCTGTCGTTGCAGCCGCTGTTCACGGAAGACGAAACCGAGGCCGCCATCGACGAGGTGGTGGTGGCGCCGGTGCCCGACGTCGCGCGTTACATCCCCGGCATCCACCGCTCGCTCGAGGGCCTGCTGCGCGCCGCGCTCAGCAAGGGACCCGCCGAGCGTCCGGGCGCCGCCGACTTCGGGCGTGCGCTCGATCAGTACTGCGTCTCGCATCGCGAGACGGGATCGCCCGAACGCCTGCAGGCGCACCTCGCTGAACTGTTCCCGGATAGCTACCGTCCGCCCACCGAGTCCACCGGCAACACGTCCGCCACGACATCGGCCAAGGGGGGCGCCAGGGAGCGGACGCAGGGCAGCAAGCCGTCACTGGTGCGGCGGATTCTGGGGCTGGGCTGAGGAACCAACGAACGCACGAACGCACGGACCAACGAACGCACGAACGCACGGACCAACGAGCGCACGAGCGCGAGATCGCACGATGTACGGCTGGGTCCTGCGCTCTCAGGCTCCGCCGCTCCCACTTTTCACTATCTTTCTGGCACGACCCTCAAGATCTACACTCGCACCGGCGACGAAGGCGACACCGGACTGTTCGGCGGCGGCCGCGTCAGCAAGGACCACC